>CABVAD010000138.1 GCA_902496265.1 uncultured Oscillospiraceae bacterium | reverse complement strand
TGATTATACCATAACAAAACGGCTTGTCAACCGATAAAAGCCTTAAATTTGCCCGCAAATGCGGAAATTTTTTACAAATTCAAAAAAACCTTGATTTTTTCTGCTTTGTATGGTATAATACCCTAGCTGTGCGGTACGCGCGGCAATATAAAACACACATTCCGTCTAAGCGGCAGGGTGTTTCTTTGGAAATTCGCCGTAAAATGTCGGGATGGAGGAAAAACCTCAGGAGGAATAAAAAATGGCATCAGTAGTATCAATGAAACAGCTTCTTGAAGCGGGCGTTCATTTCGGACACCAGACAAGACGCTGGAACCCGAAAATGGCGGAGTACATTTTCACCGAGCGTAACGGAATTTACATTATCGACCTTCAGAAGACCGTTAAAAAGCTTAACGAGGCTTACATCTTCGCACGCGATATCGCGGCTGATGGCGGCGACATTCTGTTTGTCGGCACAAAGAAGCAGGCTCAGGACTCTATTAAGGAAGAGGCGGAGCATTGCGGTATGCCCTATGTAAACGCACGCTGGCTCGGCGGTATGCTTACCAACTTTACAACAATACGCACCCGTATTGCAAGACTCAACCAGCTCCGCACTATGAGAGACGACGGAACCTTTGAGCTTCTCCCCAAGAAGGAGGTTGTTAAGCTCAACCTCGAGATTGAAAAGCTCGAGAAGTTCTTAGGCGGAATTCAGGATATGAAAAAGCTCCCCGGCGCGCTCTTTATCGTTGACCCGCGCAAGGAGAGAATAGCCGTAGCAGAGGCTAAGAAGCTCGGTATTCCGATCATCGCGATTGTAGACACTAACTGCGACCCCGACGAAATCGATGCCGTTATCCCCGGAAACGACGACGCTATCCGCGCGGTTAAGCTTATTGCAGAGACAATGGCAGCCGCCGTTATCGAGGGCAGACAGGGCTCTGAGATGGGAACTGCCGCCGAGGATACAGAGGAAGCCGAGGAAGAGGCGGCAGAGGAGACCGCCGAGGCTGACGAATAATATTTCAAGCTTTTTTAGGAGGAAAATACAATGGCTTTTACCGCTAAAGACGTACAGGCTTTAAGAGAAAAGACAGGCTGCGGTATGATGGACTGCAAAAAGGCGCTTACCGAGTGCAATGGAGATATGGACGCCGCAACCGATTATTTAAGAGAAAAGGGACTCGCTTCTCAGGCTAAGAAGGCGAGCCGCGTTGCCGCCGAGGGTACTGTCAGCGCTTATACAGGAAACGGCGTGGGCGTTGTGGTTGAGCTTAACAGTGAGACCGACTTTGTTGCAAACGGCGACGGCTTCAAGGCGTTAGCAAACGAGATTGCCGAGATTATCGCCGAGCAGAATCCCGCCGACGTTGAGGCTCTGCTCAACTGCTCAAAGGACGGCAAGACCGTCGAGCAGAAGGTTCAGGAGCTGTTCCTTGCCGTTCGCGAGAACATCAAGGTCCGCCGCTTTGCCCGCTTTGAGGGTAAGGTTGTTTCCTATGTTCACGCAGGCGGAAAAATCGGCGTTCTCGTTAATTTTGGCACCGCGCTCGACGCTGATAACGCCGAGTTCGTAACAATGGCGAAGAACGTTGCAATGCAGATTGCCGCCATGAACCCGTCCTATCTTGACGAGGCTTCGGTTCCCGCCGAGGTACTTGATAAGGAAAAGGAAATCCTTATCGCCCAGATGAAGGAAGACCCCAAGATGGCAAACAAGCCCGAGGCAGTACTCGGCAAGATTGTCGAGGGTAAAATCGGCAAGTATTATAAGGAAAATTGCCTTGTTGAGCAGCAGTTCGTTATGGACGGCGATATCAATGTGGGCAAGTATATCGAGAATACCGCCAAGGCTCTCGGCGCGGAAATCAAGCTTACCTCTTTCGTTCGCTTTGAAAAGGGCGAGGGAATTGAAAAGCGGGTTGACGATTTCGCCGCTGAGGTTGCGGGAATGGTAAAATAAACAGAGCAAAATTAAAATCCGAGTCTGTTGCTTTAATCGGCAGGCTCGGATTTTTGTTTGAAAAAATACTGATATTGATTTTTTGATACGGTTTTATTTTGCCTTATTTATAAACTTTTTGAAATCGTCAACAGCAGGCAGAGATATGCGGAATTTTTCTTTCGTTTCCGCGCTTGCTAAGTGCTTGATTATTATAAGTGCGGATATAAGCGCCATACCCGTTCTTATGCCGGGCTCGGAAACAAGGAAGATGCTTATCGCGGCGGCCGCGGCATATGCCGCAAGAGTTCTGTAATAATGCGGCGAAATGCGGACGACCACCGACAGCGTGACATAGCATACCGCGAGAATGAGAGCGGGAATTAGGCGGGGGAAAAGCCCTAAAAGACAGCCGAACGAAACCGCGATGCCTTTTCCGCCCCCGAAGCGGTAGAAGACAGAATAGTTGTGCCCTAAAACGGGTGCCGCCAGCACAAGGGCTGTTCCGAAGCCGGCAACTCCGTCCGACATTTTAAGATACAGAAAAACAGGCAGAAAACCCTTTAAAATATCTCCGATAAGGGTAAGAGTGCCGCAGAGCATACCGCCCTGCATAAAAGCGTTTGCCGCGCCCGGGTTTTTATCCTTGCTATTTTCTATAATATCCTTATTAAAAAGCGTGCCGTAAACCCGCGCGAAAAGGATACTTCCCGAAAAGTACCCGAATGCGAAAAACAGAAATGTTATTATCATATCTATCCTCCTCCCCTGTAAAACGCGGTTAAAGGGCTTAGCTTAATTAAAAATAGATCGAATGTGTAAGACTGAGTGTACCGCCCGCCGCCACCGCGGTTATTCCCTCTTTTGCGGTTATGTCCTTATCGGAGCCTAATATCGGCGGAATACCCGTCCACGGCTCCATACATATATAACCCGCCCCCGGCTTAGTCCATAAAAGGAAATAATCAAAGCCGTCAAAGCTTACCGAGGTGCTTTTTCCCGTCTTGCGGTTGCGAAGAGTGGCAAAGCGGGACTTCAAATCCTTGAAAACAAGTGCGTCAACCGCGAAACAGCTGTAATAAAGCGGCAGGGTGTCGGTATCCTTAATAACGGGAATAAGCTTGTCCGAAATAAGGTTTCCTACAAGTTCACAGGAGTAAAGGGTTTCCTTTTTCTCGAAAATCACGTCGTAATCCTCAATTCCCTCGGGGCAGGCGTATGCCTCGTGCGCACCGGGGGACACATACATAGTATCCTCAGACAGATTTTTAACGTCATAGTCTATCTTTATGCGCGAGCCCTTAAGGGAATAGATGATGCGGAATTCAAATTCCCAAGGGTACATTTTAAGGGTTTCCGCATTGCTTTTAAGCAAAAAGGTTGCCGACAGTCCGTTCTGTTTTTCAACCTCAAAGTCCATTAATCTTGCAAAGCCGTGCTTATTAAGGGTGTATTCTTTGCCGCCGTATGTAAATTTATCCTCGGGAAGACCGCCGCATATCGGGAACATAACGGGGGCTGTACCCGTCCAGACGGCGGGATCGCCGCTCCATAGGCGTTCCTCTCCGTTTACGGTAACCCTTCGCATTTCGGCGCCCTTCTCGCTTATTTCAACCGTCATGAGGTTATTTTTTAATGTAACCATACAAAATCGCTCCTTAAATATATTTTCATATTAGATTATAAA
>CABVAD010000137.1 GCA_902496265.1 uncultured Oscillospiraceae bacterium | reverse complement strand
CTTTTAAATTACAGAAAACAGCACGGACTTTCGCAGGAGGAGCTGGCGGCAAAAATCGGGGTATCCCGTCAGGCGGTCTCTAAATGGGAGCGTGCAGAGGCGTCGCCCGATACCGATAATTTAATCGAGCTTGCTAAAATTTACGGCGTAACCCTTGACGAGCTTATTTCGGGGACGGCTAATAAGGAAAGCGGCGGCAGTCAGCCCCAAGCCGAAAATGACGCGGACAGCGTTGAAGACGGAAACGGCGAAAACCCGCCGCGCGACAAGGTTTCCTTTAAAAACGGAATACACGTCCATTCAAAGGACGGCGACAAGGTTGATATAAGCTTTAAGGGGATTCACGTTCACGATAAGAACGGCGATAAGGTGGATATTGACTGGAACGGAATAAACGTCGAAGAAAGCGGCAAAACCCATGTTTTTGCCGATGAAAAGGGCGATATACATATTTCAGAGGAAATAAAACGAAGTGAAAGAACGCGGAAAATCCTGCACAGTATTCCCGTTGCGCCGACCGCCGTTGCACTTTATTTGATTTTCGGGTTTTTAAACATCTGCGGCGGCTGGGCGGCGGGCTGGCTTGTACTGTTTTTAATACCTATATATTACACGCTGGCTGACGCGGTCTGTCATAAGAAGCCGAATGAGTTTGCCTATCCCGTGCTTGTGGCGGCGGTGTATTTGTGGCTTGGGCTTTTTTATTCGCTCTGGCATCCGTGTTGGATTATTTTTTTCACGATACCCCTTTACTATTGCATAACCGAGATATATAATAAAAGCAAAGAAAACAAAACGGAGTAGTAATAATGCGCATTGTAATTAAAATAGGAACTTCAACCTTGGCTCATAAATCGGGGCTTCTTAATATCAGAAGGGTAGAGGAGCTTTGCAAGGTTATGAGCGACCTTAAAAATGCGGGAAATCAGGTTATTCTCGTTTCCTCGGGCGCTATCGGAATGGGGGCGGGCAAGCTGTCGCTTTCCGAAAAGCCGTCGGATATTCCGACAAAGCAGGCGGCGGCGGCGGTCGGTCAGTGCGAACTGATGTATACATATGACAAGCTCTTTTCCGAATATAATCATACCGTCGCGCAGATTCTTATAACGGGCGAGGATATTGAGGACAGCGTGCGCAAGGTGAATTTTGAAAACACTATGTGCCGACTGCTCACTTTGGGCGCAATTCCTATTATTAACGAGAACGACTCGATTGCGACCGACGAAATTGTAATAGGGGATAACGACACCTTGGGCGCTATTGTCGCAACGGCTATAAACGCCGATTTGCTGATACTTCTGTCCGATATTGACGGACTTTTTACCGCCGACCCTCGCACCGATAAAAACGCGGTTTTGCTTACACGTGTTGAGGAAATAACCCCAGAAATTGAGGGTATGACGGGCGGCGCGGGGAGCAAATTCGGCACGGGCGGAATGGCGACTAAAATTAAGGCGGCGAAGATTGCAACCGAAGCGGGAATTGATATGATAATCGCAAACGGCAAAGACCCGTCCGTGCTTTACGATATTGTCGAGGGTAAGCCTACGGGCACAAGATTTGTTGCGAGAAAGGTTTGAAAAGAATGACCGAAACCTCTGTAATTTTAAAACGGGCGAAAGCCGCATCAAATGAAGCGCCGCTCAGCACAGAAAAGAAAAACGCCGCACTCTTGAATATGGCGGACGCGCTTATTTTGCACACGGCAGATATACTTGCCGCGAACGAAACCGACCTCAATAACGCTATGGGTAAGATAAGCGAGGTTATGCTCGACCGATTGCGCCTTGATAAAAATCGCATTGAATCTATGGCGGAGGGTATAAGAGAGGTTGCAATGCTTCCCGACCCCGTAGGCAGAGTTATTTCCGAAGCAACCCGCGAAAACGGGCTGGTTATCCAAAAGGTTTCAGTTCCGTTAGGCGTGGTGGCTATTATTTATGAGAGCAGACCTAACGTCACTTCGGACGCGGCTGCGCTCTGCTTTAAAAGCGGGAATGTCTGCGTTTTGAGGAGCGGTAAGGAGGCGTTTTCGAGCGCCTTTGCCGTGGTTAAAGCTCTTAAGGACGGACTTGAAAAATCGGGCGTAAGCAAAGATTATGTAAACCTCGTAGAGGACACCTCGCGAGACAGTGCAAACGCACTTATGACGGCGAACGGATATATTGATTTGCTGATTCCCCGCGGCGGCAAGGGACTGATTTCCGCCTGTGTAGCAAATGCGACCGTTCCCGTGATTGAGACTGGAACAGGAATATGCCATATTTATGTTGATAAATACGCCGATTTGGAAAAGGCGATTAATATTGTCGATAATGCAAAAACAAGCCGTCCCTCTGTCTGCAATGCGGCGGAGGTTTGCCTTGTAAACCGCGATATTGCGGATAAATTTCTTCCCTTACTTGCCCATAGGTTTAAGGGACGCGCTGAAATACGGGGCGATAAAGAGGTTTGCGGGATAATCACCGCAACCCCTGCTAAGGAAAACGATTTTGACACTGAGTTTTTAGATTACATAATGGCGGTAAAGGTTGTGGCTGATGTAAAAGAAGCGGTTACACATATAGCTAACCACTCGACCCATCACAGCGAAAGCATTATAACCGAAGACGTAAAAACGGCGGATTATTTCACTTCACGTGTCGATTCGGCGGCGGTTTATGTAAACTGCTCAACCCGCTTTACCGACGGCGGTGAGTTCGGGCTCGGCTGTGAAATGGGAATTTCCACCCAAAAGCTCCACGCAAGAGGACCTATGGGGCTTAACGAGCTTAACACATATAAATATATTATTCACGGGAACGGACAGATAAGGTAGGTAACGGATATGGCAGAGGTAAAATTCGGATTTATAGGCACGGGCAATATGGGCGCGGCTTTAGCGCGTGCGATTAGAAAGACAGTTCCCGCTCACGAGGTTGTGCTGTCGGACAGAACCCCTCAAAAGTCACAGACCTTAGCGGCGGAGCTTAACTGCCGCACAGCGGATAATAAAACCGTTGCACGCGACGCAAAATATATCTTTTTAGGCGTAAAGCCGCAGATGATGAAAGCTATGCTTGACGGCATAGCCGAGACCTTGGCCGAACGCACCGACCGCTTTGTGCTTGTGACAATGGCGGCGGGGATTACAATTAATTCGATTGACGAAATGCTTGGGGCAAAATATCCCGTAATCAGGATAATGCCGAATACTCCTGTTGCTATCGGCGAAGGGGTAGTGCTTTATTCTGTATCCGAAGATGTTTTTATGGACGAAATTACCGAATTTTCAAACTGTATGCGAAATGTAGGTATTTTGGACAGACTTGACGAGAATTTAATCGATGCCGCCTGTGCGGTTTCGGGTTGCGGTCCCGCCTTTGTGTATATGTTCGCTAATGCTCTTGCGGACGGTGCGGTGGAGTGCGGGTTGCCCCGCGCTAAAGCCGCGCGCTACGCGGCACAGACCCTTATAGGCTCGGCAAGGCTTATTTTGGAGTCCGAAAAGCACCCTGAACAGCTGAAGGACGAGGTTTGCAGTCCCGGCGGCACTACGATAGCGGGCGTTCACGCCCTTGAAAATGCGGGCTTCAGAGGAGCGGTAATGGACGCGGTCAAGGCGGCGTTTGATAAGACAAAAGGTTTAAAATAAGTTTTTATAATAATCGCGCCTGTGCTTT
>CABVAD010000136.1 GCA_902496265.1 uncultured Oscillospiraceae bacterium | reverse complement strand
ACATATTTTTAATTTTGTTTTTCATAGGTATGGCGTACATATTTATGTTTCCCGTGCTTTATATGATAAGCGTGGCGATAAGGGAGCCTTCCTCGGTAAACGACCCGAGTGTGGTATGGATACCCAAAGCCCTTTCTACGAAAAGCATTACCGACACTCTGGAAATTATGGATTATTGGAACTCATTGGGGCTTACCCTTAAAATTACAATAGGCTCAACCCTTGCCTCTCTAATTTCCTGCGTGCTTACGGGCTACGGGCTTGCAAGGTATAATTTTAAGGGTAGGGGCTTTGTCTTCACACTTCTGCTGCTTACTATAATTATACCGCCGCTTAGCATTATCAACGGCAGCTACATCAATTTCCGTTACTTCACCTTCGGCGGACTTTTGAAGCTGTTTGGCGGTGCGAGCATAAATCTCTTAAATACCGAGTGGACCTTTATTCTGCCGGCCGTCTTCGGGGCGGGGCTTAGAAACGGGCTTTTCATATTCATTTTCCGACAGTTCTTTATCGGTATGCCGAAGGAGCTTGAAGAGGCGGCGTACATAGACGGCTGTAACGCCTTTTCCACCTTTGTCCGCGTTATGCTGCCTAACTCCCGCTCGGCGTTTATTACGGTTATGCTATTCTCCTTTATCTGGCATTGGAACGATTACTATTCCGCGGCGGTCTACTTTATTGAGGGCGCAAAGCCGCTGTCGGTTACACTTTACAATTTGCAGTCGCTCCTTTCTCAGGCGGATCTCGGAATAGGCAGTACCAGCCCATATCTATTGCGTACCTATGTTCAGTCCGGTGCACTCCTTTGCGTTCTCCCGCCGCTAATCCTCTATATCTTCACCCAGCGCTATTTCACCGAAAGCATTGAAAGAACCGGTATTGTGGGCTGATTGGTAATAATATGGAGCTGAAAAAATGTTTAAAAACGTAACTTTGGAAATGAGCCTTAAACCGTTCAAAAAAACAGATGATGCTTATATTGAAGAGGTGTGCCGAAAAATATTCAGACAATGGTATCCTCTTCTGAAAAAACGCAAAACCATTTCGGTTATGATGTGGACGGCGGACGGCAGTGAAATACTTGATTATTCGGGAAATTTGGATGATACCTTTGAGTGGTGCTGCTATATCGGCACGGCAAACCGCGAAATGGCGACAGAGAAGGACCGCCCCGACCTTTCAACCCATGAAAAAAAGCGGGTTTATATGGATAATCCTCCTGTTATGACCTACCGTATTTTGAAAAAAATTATTTCGTCCTTAAAGGCGGAGGGAAAACGCCTTTTCCCCGAGTCGAGAATTACCGTGGGAGAAACCTTTGATATAGGTCCCGAGTTTGCCGTTTCGGATTTTAAATATAAGCGTCACAGGGAAATCTGCACGGGAAGCGCGCTTGATGACTGTGCAATGGTGGACTCAACCGCAGTGCTTGACGGGGATTCCTATCATTACGCCGCTTTCCCGAACGGTATTCCAAAGGGCACTCCGTTTGGGCTTTTCTTAGGCAAGCAGGCAAATATATTTTTAAAGGAAATGGGATATGATTACCTTTGGTTCTCAAACGGACTTGGCTTCAGCGCCGACCCATGGAGTATGGAGGGTAAAATATTCGACGGCGAGAATTTTCACATATCCCGTCTTGATAAAACCAAAAAAGCGGTTTTCTGTTTTTGGGAAGCCTTCAGGGAAGGCTGTCCGGATATTCCCGTAGAGACCAGGGGAACCAATAATTCCGTAGGCATAGATTACGCAACCGACGGAGTACCGCTTTACGATATTTACAACGCGGACTTTAATATGATGCCACCGCCTAATTCTCCGTGGGCGGCGCTCAACGATAACTTCGGGCTGGAGCTTATGGGTCATATGTCGCGCATATGCGGCTATCCGAAGGACGATATTTTATTCAGATATTACATTCACGACCCGTGGTGGATGAACAGTCCGTGGTACGACCGCTACGACAATAACCCGCACGATATATACCTGCCTATGGCGATAAGCCGCATTAACGCCGACGGAAAAACCGAATCTGCAAACGTACTTAACGTGCTTTCGATTGATAATTCCTTCGGCGATATGCCCGACTGCTGTGTCAACGAGCCGCTTCCGCATTTGCTGAAAGCGGAAAAGGAATGTGCCGACGAGGCGGCGCCCTTTGTCTGGGTTTATCCTATGAGGGAATACAGCACCTCGAACGACGGGGCGCTTTTGCGCGAAATGTACTTCAGCGACAATTATATATCCAACGCGATAAATAACGGTTTTATGCTTAACTGCGTGGTCTCCACCGATAATTTTTTGAAAACAGGGGTTGATACATACAGAAAAAGCGTGTTGATTTCACCCGCACCGATTAACAAAGCGGTTAAGGAACGGCTTGAAGACTTCATAAAAGCGGGTATAAGGGTTATTTGCTACAGCAGTGCTGATTTTAAAGGGTATCTGCCGAAGGGCTGTATCGCGCTTGATATTAATAAGGAAGTTTCCGAAATATTTAAGGCAATCGCGGACTTAGGGTACAGTGTAAAGCACAAAAAGCTTTGCTCTGACGCTAAGATACCCACAATGACGGTTTCAAGGTTTGACAACGGCTTTAATTTTTCGGTTTATAATACAAATACTACCACCGAGACTCATCTGAAATTCCCCCTCGGCGCGCCTATCCTTATGTGCGGCGAGACGGAAATAAGAGACGGACATTCGGTTTATAGGTTTTCGCGCAGTGAACATAGGGAATGTCGCTTTTTCGTAGAACAGGAATCGGGCGTTATAAGCGTAAGGGAGCAGACCCCGCTTTCCCCCTCTATTCATCGCAGAATAAAGCTGAGGGGTCTTAATGATGCCACGGTATACTTTTTTCCCGAAACCGATTATGCACAAAACGCGGCTGTGGCAGACAGTATTTTGTTTGGTGAGGATATAAATCCGCGATATGACAGCCAATGGCGGCTTGTTGATGATAAAGAATACGGCAAATATCTTTACGCCGAGCATATTACAGGTGATTTTGACTTTTTTATGCCCCGCGTAAAGGTTTTATAGGGTGACAATAATGTTATTAAAAAAGTTGACCGTATTTTCACTGGTGGTAATGTTAATGGGGGTTACGTGTTGTTCACGCCATATTGACGGGGATCCCTCCGATGTTTCTGAAGTCTCGGATACCAACTTTACGGTAAAGCAACCGTCGGATATTACTGAAAAGGCGTGCGGTGAAAAATTTGGCTTTGAAAGTTCGGCAGCGGATAATACAAAGGCTTTCAGCTGCGCTGTGAAATATCTTAAAAATCACCCGAACACCGAGCTTTATCTTGAAAAAGGGATTTATCGCTTTACACCGAAAAGCCGAATAGATTTAAGCGGTATTAAAAATGCCGTAATTAACGGCAACGGTTCGGAATTTATTTTCTCAAACGAAAATTATTTTAATGTGATTTCCTGCGATACTCTGGAAATTAAAAACTTAACCGTTGACTGGGACTGGGAAAGGGGAGGACGTTTGGCCTCGGTCGCCCGTGTTTATGATATTTCGGGCAGTACGGTAACCTTTGAATTTCCCGAGAGCGGCGCCGCAAAGCAGGCGGCGGACGAGGTATGGCAGACAATGAATCAGCTTGATCCCTACACCCTTACCCCCGGCTGTAACGGCGGGGCGGAGT
>CABVAD010000135.1 GCA_902496265.1 uncultured Oscillospiraceae bacterium | reverse complement strand
ATGTTTTCTGCAAAATTCGACAATAATAATGTATACATAACAAATTACGGCGGCTTTGACCTGCCGCATACCCTCGACTGCGGTCAGGCGTTCCGCTGGGAGGAAACCGAAAACGGCGTTTGGCACGGGGTAGCGTTTGATAAATACCTCGAACTTAAAAAGCTTGCCGACGGCACGGTTGTCCTTTATAACACCTCCAAAGAGGATTTTGAGGGAATTTGGCGGCATTATTTCGACCTTGACAGGGATTACGGCGAAATTATAAACGCCATAAGCGAGGACGAAACCCTTAAACGCGCGGCGGAATACGCCCACGGGATACGCGTATTAAACCAAGAGCCGTGGGAAACCCTATGCTCCTTTATTATTTCCCAAAACAACAATATAAAGCGGATTAAGGGTATTATTTCACGGCTTTGCGAGAATTTCGGCGAAAACAAGGGCGGTTTTTACACCTTCCCCACTGCCGAAAAAATCGCGGGTCTTACCCTAGAAGATTTGAGCGTTTTAAGGAGCGGCTTCCGCGCAAAATACATACTTGACGCGGCAAATAAGGTGGCTTCGGGCGAGGTTGAGATTAAAAGGCTGAAAGCCGCGCCCACAGACGAGTCGCGAGCCGAGCTTATGAAGATAACAGGCGTAGGTCCCAAGGTCGCGGATTGTGTTCTGCTTTTCGGGCTTGAACACGCCGACGCGTTTCCGAAGGATGTGTGGATTAAGCGGGCAATGCAGGTGCTTTTTGACGGCGAGCTGCCCGAATGTGCAAAGCCCTACGCGGGAATAACCCAGCAGTATATTTTCCTCTACGCCCGCGAAACCAAGCTTGTGATAGATTAATAATACTCCGTAAAGGAATGAAGCGTTCCCGAATCGCGGTCGCGCCAACCCGGAATCGTTGCAAGATTCACATTGTGAATACTCCTGAAAATATTGTCGTCCACATTGGGGTTGACCTTTTTAATCTCCTCAATCAGCGCCTTTATTTCCTTTCGCTTTGAAAGGCTTTCGTTATGGGCGCTGTCTTCGGTAAACTTGCAGGCGCACTGCAAAAATTTAAGCCCGTTATAGTTTGAAAAGGCGATTATATCCTTTTCCTTTACCTTGTAAAGCGGGCGGATAAGCTCCATTCCCTCAAAATTGGTGCTGTGAAGCTTAGGCGGCATTGTTTTAATTTCGGAAGAATACATCATACTCATTAAAACGGTTTCGATAACATCGTTAAAATGGTGTCCGAGGGCGATTTTGTTACAGCCAAGCTCCCTTGCCTTGCTGTAAAGACAGCCGCGGCGCATACGCGCGCAAAGGTAGCAGGGCGAGCCCCCCGCCCTTTCGGTAACGTCAAAAATATCGCTTTCAAAAACCGTAATATCAATATTCATAAGCCGTGCGTTGTCTTCGATAAGCGCGCGGTTTTCTTTGTTGTAGCCCGGGTCCATTACAAGATAAATACATTCAAACGGTATCTCGCTGTGTTTTTGCAGCTGCCCCATACACTTAGCAAGCAGCATTGAATCCTTGCCGCCCGAAATGCAGACGGCGATTTTATCCCCCGCCGTAATCAGCTCATATTCCTGCACCGCGCCGATAAAATTATTCCAGATCGGCTTGCGGAATTTTTTAATTATACTGCGCTCAATTTCAATATGCTTTTCAAAATTTCTTTCCAATTTATGATCTCCAAACAAAAAATAACTCCGATACAACCATTATAGCCGTATCGGAGAGTTTTTTCAACTGTTTTTAAGCTTTGGATTTTCTGCTGTTCACAAAATGAAGTATAATCATAAGCGCGATGAGAAGCACAATTCCTGTTCCGAGAATTACAAACACGTTCTGAACAAAGCCCGCAAGCAAGTAGCATACAAGCGAGATAGCCGCTACCGTCATTGCATAGGGCAGTTGGGTAGAAACGTGGTTAACGTGATTGCACTGAGCGCCTGTGGACGCCATAATCGTGGTGTCCGAAATCGGTGAGCAATGGTCGCCGCAGACAGCGCCCGCAAGGCAGGCGGAAATGCAGATAACAACCATTGACGGAATAACGCCTGTTGAAGAAACGTTTGCAAGCTCCTCTTCAAACACGCCTGTTACAATCGGAATAAGAATACCGAAGGTACCCCAAGAAGTGCCTGTCGCAAAGGCAAGACCGACCGCCACCACAAAAAGGATTGCGGGCAGAAGAATCTGAACCGCGGTAGCCGACTCAACAAGCGAGGAAACATAAGCGCCCGCCTCTAAAAGACCTGTCATAGACTTTAAAGCCCAGGCAAAGGTAAGAATAAGTATAGCGGGAACCATCTGCTTAAAGCCCTCGGGTACTGCGTTCATACAGTCCTTAAAGCTTAATACCCTGCGGCACATATAATAAATTACGATAAGAATAAGCGCGCCGATAGAGCCTAAGGAAAGTCCGTATGCCGCGTCGCACTCGGCGAAAGCGTCAATAAAGTTAGTGCCGGAGAAAAATCCGCCCGTGTAAATCATACCCGTAACGCAAAGCGAAATAAGCACGATAACAGGCAGAACAAGGTCGATAACCTTGCCCTTTGTTGTAACGGGGGTTTCGGCGGCGGAAGAATAAGCGTTCTCGCCTGTGGTGAAGAGGTCGCCCTTTGCGGCGTTTTCCTCGTGGGTGCGCATCGGTCCGAAATCAACATTAAGTACCGACATAAGTATTACCATTAAAATGGTAAGCAGAGCGTACATATTGTAAGGAATTGTTTTAATAAATAGCGAGATACCGTTTACGCCCTCAACCGTGCCGCTTACTGCCGCCGCCCAGGAGGAAATCGGGGCGATAATGCAGATAGGCGCGGCGGTCGCATCTATTAGATAGGCAAGCTTTGCCCGGGAAATCTTGTGAGAATCGGTAACAGGGCGCATAACCGAGCCGACGGTTAAGCAGTTAAAATAATCGTCTACAAAAATAAGCGCGCCCAGTCCGAAGGTAGCAAGAGACGCTCCCCTGCGGGTCTTGATTTTTCTTACCGCCCATTCGCCGTAGGCGCGGCTGCCGCCCGCACGGTTCATAAGCACAACTATTATTCCGAGAACAACAAGGAAAACCAAAATTCCGACATTCCACGAATCCGAAAGGTTTTTGATTATACCCTCATTTACAACTGCGTTAAAAAATGCCGAAAAGCCGCTGCCGAGCGTTTCTTCCTCACCTACCGAAATAGGGCTTGAGGAAAACATACAAAGCAGACCGCCGGTAACGATACCGAGGAAAAGTGAGGAATAAACCTCCTTAGTAATAAGCGCGAGACCGATTGCCACAACAGGCGGCAAAAGCGACCAAAGGGAGTTTGCCGGACTTGTTATCGGGGACTGTATAAAACAGACAACGACAAAAGCGGCAACAATAAGCGCAAAAATAATTTTGCTTGTAATGCCTTTTTTCATTTTTTGACCTCCTAAAAATTAAAAAACGCGGCTGACATAAGAGCAGTCGCGTTTAAATACAGATAAAAACGATAGCGCTCCACGTTTGTGACAGTCGTTTACATATTCTGCAAACGCCCAACGGAGTCTTGCGGCAGCAATGAACGCCGTTTCGGCGGCCGCCCCTTTCACGCCGCCGTCTGCCGACACAAAGCAACGCTACTATTGACCTGCCGCACCTCTATCAATAATTATTACAAGGTAGATAATATCACAGCAAATGACAATTGTCAACAAA
>CABVAD010000134.1 GCA_902496265.1 uncultured Oscillospiraceae bacterium | reverse complement strand
CCTGCCGTACTATCTACGACAGGTATTTTTATATGCCTTTAGGTTTGACGCTTACACTTAAGCGACTTTTTCGTTTGAGTTGTGGATGCAATTTAGATACCATTTTGACGCGAGAGTAAAAACTGCAAAAAAGAAGAGCCTCAACTACGCGTCTGCGTGTCGAGGCACTCGACTGGCCCGCCCGAAGGGATTCGAACCCCTGATCTTCAGAATCGGAATCTGCTGCGTTATCCAACTGCGCCACGGGCGGCTATATGAGGGACGGAGAAAGCCGTCCCTTTTTATTATATTATGCTTCGTATCCGTTAGGATTGTTCTTCTGCCAGCGCCAGGTATCCTCGCACATTTCGTCTATACCGAACTTTGCGGTCCAGCCGAGCAGTTTTTTCGCCTTATCGGCGTTGGCGTAAACCTCATCAGGGTCGCCCGGGCGGCGCGGATTTATAACAAAAGGAATTTCGATTCCGCTTGCCTTTTGGAAAGCGTCCTTAAGCTGAAGCACGCTTGTGCCGTTGCCTGTACCGAGATTGATAGCCTCACAGCCCTTGTTACCGAGCGCCCATTCGATTGCCTTAACGTGGCCTAATGCCAAGTCTACGACATGTATATAGTCGCGCACTCCCGTTCCGTCAACTGTTTTGTAGTCGTTGCCGAAAACGTGCAGCTTTTCAAGCTTGCCGACCGCAACCTGCGAAATATAGGGCATAAGGTTGTTCGGAATACCCTTGGGGTCTTCGCCGATAAGTCCGCTCTTGTGAGCACCGATAGGATTGAAATAGCGTAACAATGCCACGCACCAGTCGTTATCAGCAGTGTAGAGGTCGGTAAGTATATGCTCAATAAAAAGCTTGGTTCTGCCGTAGGGGTTAATTGCGCCCAGCGGCATACCCTCTACAAGCGGCATTTCGGTTGCAACGCCGTAAACGGTAGCAGAGGAGGAGAAAACAATTTTCTTTACGTTAAATTCGTTCATTACCTCGATAAGCGCGATAGTGTTAATGAGGTTGTTGTCGTAGTACATAACAGGCTCGCGAACCGATTCTCCGACCGCCTTGAGTCCTAAAAAATGAATGACCGCCTCGATATTATTCTCGGAAAAAATCCTGCGGAGAGCCTCTTTATCTCTTACGTCTTCCTTGTAAAACTTGACGGGCTTTCCCGTAATCTTTTCAACCCTTTTTAAAGCCTCGCTGCTGCTGTTGTCAAGATTATCGACAACCACAACATCATAGCCCGCATTAATTAATTCAACACAGGTGTGGCTTCCGATATATCCTGCGCCGCCTGTTGTAAGTATAGACATAAACATTCCTCCGTTTAGAATTTTACTAACTAATGATATAACAAAAACCGCCTTTTGTCAAGCGGAAAGGGGACGCGCGGGATATTAATTTTTACAACCCGCTATCCTTTAAAGGCATAAAAGAAGCCGCCGCGTTTGCGGACAGCCTCTTTTGGTGTCATTTAGGATTTACGCCTTACCGACAGAACCGAAGAGCTCCATCTTTTCCTTAACGGTCGCCTTGATTGCGGCTGAGCCGTCGGCTAAAAGCTTTCTCGGGTCAAAGCCCTTGCCCTCTAAATCTTTTCCCGCCTCGATATACTTGCGGGTAGCCTCGGCAAACGCTAACTGACACTCGGTATTAACATTGATTTTGGAAACGCCCAGAGAAATAGCCTTTTTAATCATATCAGCGGGGATTCCCGTGCCGCCGTGGAGAACGAGGGGCATTGTGCCTGTAAGCTCCTGAATTTCGGCGAGGGTATCAAAGCTAAGACCCGCCCAGTTTGCGGGGTACTTGCCGTGAATGTTACCGATACCTGCCGCTAACATTGTAACGCCTAAATCGGCGATCATCTTACACTCCTTCGGGTCTGCAACCTCGCCGCTGCCGATAACGCCGTCTTCCTCGCCGCCGATAGCGCCGACCTCGGCTTCAAGCGAGAGACCTAATTTATTGCAGGTTTCAACAAGCTCCTTGGTCTTTGCGATGTTTTCCTCAATCGGGTAGTGAGAACCGTCGAACATAACGGAGGAGAAGCCCGCCTCGATGCATTTCTTAGCGCCCTCATAGCTGCCGTGGTCAAGGTGAAGAGCAACAGGAACGGTGATATTAAGCTCCTCGAGCATACCGTTTACCATTCCGACAACGGTCTTATAGCCGCACATATACTTGCCGGCGCCCTCGGAAACACCGAGAATAACGGGAGACTTAAGCTCCTCGGCTGTTTGGAGTATAGCCTTTGTCCATTCAAGATTGTTGATGTTAAACTGGCCGACGGCGTATTTGCCCGCCTTTGCTTTTGTGAGCATATCCTTTGCAGATACTAACATTATAATTCCTCCGTTGTTAAAAATTTATCTAACCTTATTTTATATCAACAGATCAACAAAATCAAGTATTTATTTAACAGTAATAGGACTTTATTTGCCCGGATCCTCGTTTACAACCTCGGCAGGGGTTTCAAGAAGCTTAGGGTCACGAAGATACTGCCTTATTCTCCTGAACGCCAGAGCAAAATAACTGCCTGAGCAAATGCGCTCGTCCATAACCACGCCTAAGGGTATACAACGGTCAAAGACGATTTCTCCGCCGTGGCGGCGGGGCACCTCCCGCAGATTGCCCATTGTGATAAAAACGCTTGTAGTGCCGAATTCATAGCAATGGTGGTAAATATGGTTTGTCCTTATAGATGCAAGATTTGATATGCAAAGACTGTTATGGAAGGGCGACATATCGATAATCATTTTAGGCAAAAGCCCGTGCTTATCCATAAATCTGAAGAGACCGACGCCGAAACGCAGAAGACCCGGAATACTGAGAAGAAATTTGATCATCTTCTCGGTGCCGTTTTTTTCGGGAACCTCGCGGTTATCGGTCACATATTCGTTTATTTTATTGCTTACGTCGAAAATGGTATCGGTCATATTAAAATACATTTTAGACATAGTGCCGTTGTCAAACTCGCCGGATTTAAGCACTACCATTGCGACCGAAAATTCATTTCGCGCATAGGGCTTGCAGTTGACAATAAATCTGTTGAGCAGGGGGAACTCCGCCGCGGTACGCAGATAAGCCGCGATTATAACCGCCATATGGCTTAAGGTAACCCCCTCCTTGCGCTTTTCGTTAAGATAATTCTGAATGGGGTCATAGGGAATGTCGAGGGTGACCATATTCATAGCGTCAACACGCTTGTTCATAACGTGAGCCGCCACTGTATACATAGGGTCGGTGTTTCTAAGCCTTTTTCCGTCAGCTCTCATTGCAAATCTCCGTTCCGCCGCCGTATGTAAAGGTATTGCCGTTGTCCCCGAGGCGGCACAGGGAAAAATAAATATACTAATGCAATAATACTATATATCGGGAGAAAATGCAACACTTTTTTAACAGACTGTGAACAGTTTTTTATTTAATTATTAATCAAAACCGATTCTTGAGCTTATCGGGCAGCATATAGGCAAACGGGTAAGCGACCGCGCAGACGGCGAGCGCCGCCCATATATCGATAACCGAGTGCTGCTTTAAAAAAACGGTGGAAAGGCAGATAAGCACGGTAGCCGATATAAAGCCCAACTGCCGCCAAAAGGTCCTTAAGCGCCCGCAATGCCGGCTTGTAAAAAGCACCGCGAAGGAGCCTATAACGTGGAGCGAGGGACAGACGTTGGTGTTGGTATCAAAATCGTAAAGACCCTTAACTATAATTACAAATATGTTGTCCCGCGC
>CABVAD010000133.1 GCA_902496265.1 uncultured Oscillospiraceae bacterium | reverse complement strand
CAAGAGTTCCGTTGAAAACTTTCATAAATTTATGAGTAAGTTTTCAACGGAACGTTTGAGTTCGCATTCTAAAAAATTATGCGCGCCCTTGTGCTTAGGTGAAATATACGGTCCTTCAAAATGAAAGCATAATATATTCGCTCCCGCAAAATCGGTTTTTGCATTTGTCACTTTTTCAAGTGCATCATAACCCATAGTCATAGTGGTCGGTAAAAAGGAGGTCGTGCCGTGTTCGGCGTGAAAGCGGCACATTGGCTTAAAATCGTCCATTCCGATACAGCCGTGGGTATGCACATCTATAAGCCCCGGGATAAGGCGGTTTCCGCCCGCATCAATATCTCCGACATTTACATTGTCGGTGACTTCCTCAATTTTACTGTCCTTTATTTTAAGTCCCCGCCGATTAGGGCATTGTAAATAATCATTTGAAAAACCTCTTAATTTTCGCTGTAAATAACCGTAATGTCGGGGTGGAGCTGGAAAATCGAGGCGGGAATTACAGGGGTAATCGGACCGTAAAAGGCTTTTTCTAAAATATCCCGTTTTTCCTTACCGGAAGCAATAAGTAAAATCTTCTTCGCCTGCATTATGGACACCATACCAATAGTAATTACGCGTTTGGTCACCTCGTCGATATTTGCAAAAAATCTGGAGTTTGCCTTTATCGTGCTTTCGTGCAGGTCTACAACATGGGTGCTTTTAACAAAATATTTATCAGGCTCGTTAAACCCGATATGACTGTCAAGACCTACACATTCATCAAGATTAGCCGAGGTAACCTTCTCGATAAGCTATTTATAAGTGCTGAGCGGCGACGAGCCCGTGGCAAGCCCTAAAACGCTGTCGGGCTTTAAAATAACCTGCGCCGAGATAATATTCGCCGCCTGTCGGCTTAATTTCTCGTATGTATCAACCGTAATAAATTTTATTTTTCTTTGCCCTTTTTAAATTCGCGCATTACTGTTTCATTCATTTTATCCCACATATTTTCCATATCCGAAACCAATTTAAACTGGGTTCTGCACCTGTCTAAATTATGATTTTCGCGGGAGGTTTTAAAGTAGGTATCTCCCTCAAGATAGTCGGTTAAAAAGCGCATACCGCACTCAAGTGTCATTATTTTAGCGCCTATCGGCAAGGACAGTACCTCTTTTTCGTCCATAGACTCACCGCAGGCTTTTATAAAGCCTTTGGTATAGCTTTCAAAAAGCGGAAGAGAGAAATTAACCTTGCTTAAATCGGGCTCGTCCTCCGCACCTGTTGTTGCACCGAAGTGTATCGAATCGCCGTAATCGTAAGCACGAAGTCCAGGCATTACGGTGTCAAGGTCGATAACGCAAATCGTCTCCCCCGCGCTTTGTGATTTTTTCCTTTAAAAACGCCGTTACATTTTCTATGTTCTCCATCAAAGCGGCGGTATCGGGGAAAATATTATTATTAATCCGTTGTAAAATATACCGTGTGGTTTTATAGCCGTTTTTACACTCGACCTTGTAGGTACTGTTTATATGACCGTTTCCGTAAGCTTCACAAGAATACGGCTCGCCGTCATAATTAAAACCTGATAAAATTTGTTTCAGTTGTTGCTCCATTTTGAAATCACTCCCAAAGCTTTTCGGGATAGTCTCCCCTTGCTTTCATTGCGGCAATCGCAGCTACAACCGTTTTTTTATCCTCTTTATATGTAACTCCGTACCATTTGTCGGCGGAGCGAAGCACCTTGACATCAGCCTTACCTTCGTTTATAAGCTCACTTACCACCGACGGCAGGAAATACTCGCATTTAAGCGGATTTTTCTTTAAGCCGCTCTCCAAAAATTCGGGGAAACGGATTTTAAGCTCCTCTATCATATTAGGAGTAAAGCCCCAAAGGTTCATTGATACCGTTTGCTCCATTGGAAGTTCTGTCCAGCTTTCTCCGCCGTCCTCGGTAAACTCCGCCTTATCGCCGTGCTTTTCGATTCGGGTATGCTCGGTTACCGATAAAAGCATATTATCCTCGTTAACCTCACATACTCCCCTTGCAACCGAACCGAAATCAGTCAAGGTGTTGCCGAGCTTATAGCCTACCATAGAATACTGATATTTTTCAGTGTCCTTTACCGTACGTAAAAAGCCGTAAATCAGCTTAAAGGCTTCCCTGCCGTAATAATCGTCGGAATTTATTACAGCAAACGGCGCGTCTATAAGACCGTTGCAGGAGAGAATAGCGTGTCCTGTTCCCCATGGCTTTACGCGTCCCTCGGGTACTTCGTAGCCGTCAGGCAGAGAGTCAAGACACTGAAAGGTATAGGAAATCTCCATTATTTTCTCCATTCGGTTTCCTATAACCTCGCGGAAATCCTCCTCCATCTCGGGCTTAATTATAAATACCGCCCTGCGAAAACCCGCACGGTATGCATCATAGAGGGAAAAGTCTATAATGATATGTCCCTCGTTATCAATCGGGTCAATCTGCTTTAACCCGCCGTAGCGGCTTCCCATTCCTGCCGCCATTATTACAAGTATAGGTTCTTTCATTTACGGTTTCCCTTATTATTTTTTAATTATTAAATTTCGACTACGTCGCGCGGTTTAGCTGTAAGCCACGCGCCATGCGTAAAATCAGGCATATACTGCGGCTCTCCGCCTGTTGCAATTGATTGTTCTGACAAAGCAGTTACCGCCGACCAGGTTGCCGCGTCATATACATCAATAGGCATATCGGTTTTATTAATTACAGCGTCTATAAATGCCATGTAAACAAAATAATCCATACCGCCGTGCCCCGCTGCCTTTGCTTCGGGAGAAATATCCTTCCACAAACTCGGAAGATATTCCTCCTCATATTTCACAGCGTTATTAATTATTTTTTCATATGTATCCACAGCATCAAAATACTCTTCCGTTATTCCCGGAAAATAAATACTGTTTGTTGCCTGTTCATACATTCCTTTAGTACCGCGGACAGTAAAATCACGGGAATAAAACCGCGGAAGCGTTTTATCAAGTTTTAAAAGAATAGTTTCCCCGCCGGCACAGGTTAAAACCGTATTAACTATATCGCCCTGAGCAAATTTTGCGTTTTTAAGATACTCCGGAATTTCGCGTTTTTTCGCTTCTTCCTTAATATATTCATTGAGCCCTGCGGCTTTTGATGCAACAGAAGTCACCGAAACAATGCGATTGCCGCGGTTAATGTTTAAAAGCTTAGCAATAGGACCTAATTCGTGTGTGGGATAATTTTCGCAATTTCTGTGCATATAGTTATCATAACGGTAATGACGATTTTCGATACCCCATGCAATTTCGGGTCGTAGGTCGTGAGCATACGAACCCGAGCAATGAACAATTTCCCCGAAAATCCCCTTGCGCACCATTGCGGTTACTAATAGTTCCTCTTTTCCGTAACAGCAGTTTTCCAAAAGCATATAGGGTGTTTTTGTTCTCTGTTGAGTTTTTACAAGATCGAAGCAGGATTCAATAGAGTAGGCTCCCGCAACCTCGCTGCCTACGGCTATGCCCTTTTCCATTGCATACATAGCAATTTCATCGTGCATTTGCCAAGAGGTAATTATAAGCACAGCGTCAAGATTTTTTACCGAGAGTGCCTTCCGGTAATCGGTAAAACCCTGCGGTGCGATATCCCGACGTTCCGAAATAAGACTTACAGTTTTTTGCACCCGGTCCTCATAAACGTCGCAAACCGAAATGTTTCGGTTTTAAGTGAATTAAATCACATAAAACGTTGCTTGTCAATTAAAATATATAAATTTTTTGAGTTTTGGCGGGTGGATTCGAACCCTCT
>CABVAD010000132.1 GCA_902496265.1 uncultured Oscillospiraceae bacterium | reverse complement strand
GTTATCGCAATACGTTCGGAGGACTGCAGGGGAATACTTATAAAAAACAGATAAAAAGCTAAAGCCTTCGGTCAAAATCCGAAGGCTTTAATATAAAAATAAGGAATGTTTTATAATTACCGATTTGTCTTCTCCGCCGCGTTAATTATATATCCGTCGGATTTTTCGGCCGTAAAACGAAAGCCGTCATACAAATCCAAAAGCGAAAAATCGGGCGCTACAAGCTCTGTTTTCGCCGCGTCGGTAAGTATTCCGCCCTTTGCCTTTATGTACGCCTCTTTCCTTGTCCATAGGGTGTAAAAACGGTTTTCGGAGTCACGCTCGTTTACATATTCGCTTTCAAGAGGGGTAAAAAGCATATATTTTTCCCGCCTTTTAAAGCCGCCTGTTCGCTCAATATCAACCCCGACAGGCGAATCGGAGACCGCGCAAACCGCATAATCCCCCGAATGGGAAATGCTTATAAAGCAGAAATCAAGCATAGGCTTTCCGTTTTCGTTTAAGAAAAGCGTAAAATTTTCCCTGCCGTAAATCTCTTTTATCATTTTTGTTAACAAAAACCGCCCCGCAAGAGTTCGCTTTATGCCGTCGGGGCGGCAGTTTTTTGTTTTCAGTGCGGTTTCGGGGAAAAGCTTTGCTGTTTCGGAATACTCATTTTCCAATATACTGCCGATATTTATTTTTTCAATAATCATTTTGAAATATCGGCATTTAGATAAAGGAAATCAAGAACTTTTTCATTTACCGCAAGGTATTCAAAATAATAATCTCCGTAAAATTCCTTGATTTTATCCTCGGATACTCCGTCGTAGTTCTTTACGGTTTCGTCAATCTGATACTGTATATCCTTGTCGGTAAGACCTATTTTTTCCCTGTCAAGTACCGCGTAAAGCACCATCTGCTCCTCCATCAAGGGCTTTATCTGCTCGTCGGTAATGCTTGATTTGAAATCCTCCTCGGTCTGATTGTTATAGCTTAAATATGTAGCAAGGTCAATCCCGTACTGACCTTGAACATTAGTGCCGACCATATTTTTATAAGCGTTATAAATCGTCTCGGTATCCTTTTCGGGGTAGTCCTTGATTTCGGAATCGGACTTTACAGCGTCAAGCAAATAATCCTTTGCCGCGCGTTCGGTAACGTCGGCGGTATAATCGTCAAGCGAGTCAAAGCCAAGCTCTTTATAATAGTCCTCAGGCTTTCTTTCCTCGTCGGTCTTTACATAGTTTATTTTAACGGTAAATACAACCGCCTTGCCCGCAAGGTCGGTGCTCTGATAATTTTCGGGGAAGGTGAGATTAAGGTCGACCGTATCTCCGATTTTTTTGCCTATAAGCCCGTCCTCAAAGCCGTCTATAAAAGACCCCGAGCCTATGTTCAAATCGTAGCCCGACGCTGTTCCGCCGTCAAACGCTACGCCATCCTTTTTGCCGACGTAATCAATATTGGCGGTATCGCCGTTTGCTACCGTGCCCTCGGTCTTACGAACATATAAATCGTTGTTATAAATATCCGAGGAAATAATATTGTCGTAAAATTCCTTAAAGGTATCCGACTTTGTATCGACAGGAATATTTCTATAATCGCCGAGCTTTATATACTTTGAAAGCTCGTCGTTATAAAGTATTCTCGCGCCGTTATTTCCGCAGCCCGCAAGCATTGCCGCCGTTAATACGGCGAGTATTGCGCTTATTATCCGTTTCATTTGTTTATACATTCTGTAATTCTCCTTTTGATGAAGCCTTTAAATAGGCGTTGATAAAGCCGTCCAAATCTCCGTCCATAACGCCGTTTATATTGCCCGACTCAAAGCCCGTGCGGTGATCCTTTGCAAGGGTGTAGGGCATAAATACATAGGAGCGTATCTGCGAGCCCCAGGCGATTTCCTTTTGAACGCCCTTTATATCCTCAATTTTTTCAAGATGCTCCCGTTCCTTAATTTCAAGCAGCTTCGATTTTAACATCTTCATTGCCTGCTCGCGGTTCTGGAACTGGCTTCTCTCGTTCTGGCAGGCAACCACTATTCCCGTCGGGATATGGGTAAGGCGTACCGCGGACGAGGTCTTGTTGATGTGCTGACCGCCCGCGCCCGAGGAACGGAAAACGTCCATTTTAATGTCCTCCTCGCGGATTTCAATGTCGTTATCGTCCCCGATTTCGGGCATTACCTCTAAAGATGCAAAGGAGGTGTGTCTTCTCCCCGACGCGTCAAAGGGCGATACTCTTACAAGGCGGTGAACTCCCGATTCGCTTTTAAGATAGCCGTAGGCGTTATCCCCCTCGATAAGCATTACCGCGCTTTTAAGCCCCGCCTCGTCGCCGTCAAGAAAGTCAAGCAGCTGTACCTTAAAGCCGTGCCGCTCGCTCCAGCGGGTATACATACGCACAAGCATCGATACCCAGTCCATAGCCTCCGTACCTCCCGCGCCCGCGTGAAAGGTAAGGATTGCGTTATTGTTGTCATATTCGCCCGTAAGCAAGGTTGCGAGCCTTTGCGAGGCAAGCCCGCTTTCAAACTCGTCAAGCGAGGCGGTGATTTCCTCCACAAGGGATAAATCCCCCTCCTCGTCCCCCATTTCGATTAATAAAGCCAAATCGTCATAGGTCGAGCAAAGCCTATCGTATGACTCTACCGTGTTTTTGAGCTTGCCTGTTTTTTGCAGAATTTTCTGAGAGTTTTCGGTATCGTCCCAAAAGCCGGGGGCGGCGGCTTTAAGCTCCAATTCGTCGATTTCCTTTTTAAGTCTGTCGTAGCCTATCGCGTCCTTTAAGTCGCGAAGCTCCGCCTCGTTCCCCTCAAGACGAAGCTTTAACTGCTCAAATTCAAGCATTGTTCTCCTCCTGTTTCAGCGCAAAAGCGCACCAGTTGTCTCTATACCGCTTTTCGGCAACGGTAAAGCCCTGCATTTTAGCGGCGTCAAGCACATCATTTTCCCTTAAATCAATTATGCCCGAAACAATCAACACGCTGTCCTCTTCCATATAAGCTTTAACATTTTGGAGGAGTCTTATAACCACGTCCGCCACAATATTAGCGCACACGAGCGAGTATTTTCCCGTCACCTTTTCGGCAAGGTCGCCGACGGTAAACTCGGTTTTATCGGTAACACCGTTAATCTCGGCGTTTTCCCGCGCGGTCTTGACCGACTGTGCGTCAATGTCGACACCGACCGCTGTTTTTGCTCCCAAAAGCACCGAAGCGACGGCTAAAATCCCGCTCCCGCAGCCTATATCAAGCATTTCGGTGTCACAGTCAACATAATTTTGCAGCATATCAAGGCAAAGCGAGGTAGTTGCGTGGGTTCCCGTGCCGAACGCCGCGCCCGGGTCGATATGCAAAATCGTGCGGTTATCCTTATTATCGTACTTTTCCCAGCTCGGCACAACAGCCAATCTTTCGCCGATTTCGGTCGCGTGAAAGTACTTTTTCCAGTTCTCGTTCCAGTCGGAATCATTAACACCTACCGTATTTGCTTTATAGCCTATGCCCGCGGCGGTAAGCCGCTCCTTTAAGAACTCCAGCGCCTCGGCAGCGTTGTCACACTCCGAGATGTAGATGTGGATTATTGAGGTATCCCTGTCCTTGGCGATTAATTCCTCGTCAATCAAATCAATGTGCGCGATTTCCTCAGCACCCTGTTCAAGGTCGGAATAATCCTCAATATAAATTCCGTAGGGTACGGTCATATTGGCTATCGCCGCCGCGGTGTCGGTGTCCTCCTGAGCGACGGCAACCGTAATTTCAGTCCAGTTCATACATTCACTCCGAAAATCAGTATTCATATTATTA
>CABVAD010000131.1 GCA_902496265.1 uncultured Oscillospiraceae bacterium | reverse complement strand
AATAACATAAAAGCAATATGAGGAAGAGGACTGAATATGAAAAGAAAAAAGCGTAAAGCGGTTGTATTGTTGATTTTGGTGCTTGTAATTACGGCGGCTGTTGCCGCGGTGCTCAAGTTCAATTACTCTGATAAAGAACCGCAGGCTTCCTCTGCTTTAGAGCAATCGTCTTCCGAGCCGCCGCAGGAAACTAACCCCGAGCCGTCGGACGGTTATATTATAGAAAATGTGGGGCATATCTGTCAGCTTAATAAATGGCCCAACGGTTGCGAAAGCGTTTCGGCGGTTATGGCGCTCAACTTTTTCGGAATAGATGTTTCGGTAGATTATTTTATTGACAATTATCTTGAAATGAGCGAGCTGCCCTTTGACCCCTATGAGACATACGGGGGAAATCCGAGGGACGGCAGCGGCTTCGGCTGTTACGCTCCCGTCATCAAGTCGGCGCTTGATAAGTCGCTTGCGGGAAGTGATTACGCCGCAGATATTGTCAGTTCGGCTACGGTGGAAAGCCTTTGTGAAAAGTATATACAAAACGATATTCCTGTGATATTCTGGGCAACTCAGGATATGCAAAAGCCTTTTGAGGGTAAAACCTGGGAATACGGCGGCAAAAGCATTACCTGGATAAGACCCGAGCATTGCTTACTGCTTATCGGCTATACTAAGGACTCCTATGTTTTTTGCGACCCGCTTAAGACCGAAAGCAGTACAAGCTATCCGAAAGCGTCGGTCGAAACGGCATATGAGGGACTTAACTCCCAGGCGGTGGTTATTATGCCGAAAACCGACTATTCTCGAAGTTGACAAATAAAAAAATCGGGTATATTTATGGAGTGGACTTCGCTAAACGACCTGCGTGAAAAATATCTTTCGTTCTTTGAGTCAAAGGGGCATTTGCGCTTAAAGAGCTTTTCGCTTGTGCCAAACGGCGACAAATCGCTGTTGCTTATAAATTCGGGTATGGCGCCGATGAAAAAGTACTTTACGGGGGAGGTTACGCCCCCCTCTGTCAGGGTTACCACCTGCCAGAAATGTATCCGCACCCCCGACCTTGAGCGCGTCGGCCATACCGCCCGCCACGGCACATATTTTGAGATGCTCGGTAACTTCTCCTTCGGGGATTACTTTAAGGAGCAGGCTATTGAGTGGGCGTGGGAGTTTTTGACAAAGGTTTTGGAAATCCCCGAAAATCTGCTTTGGCCCTCTGTTTATGAGGAGGATGACGAGGCTTACTCCATCTGGCGCGATAAAATAGGAGTGCCCGAGGAGCATATTGTAAAGCTCGGTAAGGAGGATAACTTCTGGGAGCACGGCACAGGTCCCTGCGGACCCTGCAGTGAGATTTATTTTGACCGCGGCGAGAAGTACGGCTGCGGCAGTCCCGACTGCAAGCCCGGCTGTGACTGCGACCGCTATATGGAAATCTGGAACAATGTTTTCTCCCAATTCAACAATATGGGTGACGGCACATATACCGAGCTTGAGCATAAGAATATCGACACGGGAATGGGTCTTGAGCGCCTTGCCTGCGTAATGCAGGGGGTTGACAATATGTTCGAGGTTGACACCATAAGGAACATATTAAACAAGGTCTGCGAAATGTCGGGCAAGGAATACGGCAAGCTTGAGAGCACCGATATTTCTATCCGCGCCGTAACCGACCATATCAGAGCCTCGACCTTTATGATAAGCGACGGTATTATTCCGTCAAATGAGGGGCGCGGCTATGTTCTGCGCAGAATTATCCGCCGCGCGGCGAGACACGGCAAGCTTATAGGCATTGACCGTCCTTTCCTTGCCGAGCTTTGCGACACCGTTATAAACGAGAACAAGGCGGGCTACCCCGAGCTTGTGGAAAAGGAACAGCTTATTAAAAAGGTTATTTCCAACGAGGAAAGCAACTTTAACAAGACCATTGATTTAGGTCTTAATATGTTAAGCAGCCTTACAAAGGACGGCGGCGTGCTGTCGGGTGAGGACGCCTTCAAGCTTTATGATACCTACGGCTTCCCCCTTGACCTTACTAAGGATATTTTAGCCGAAAAGAATATGACGGTGGACGAGGAAACCTTTAATGAGCTTATGGAAAAGCAGAGACAGCTTGCCCGTTCCTCGAGAAAATCGGCAGACGCGGAGAGCTGGAAGAGCGACGGTATAAGCTTTGACGGTGTAAACGCCACTTTATTTTTGGGCTATACCGAAAACGAGTGTCGTGCAAAAATCCTTGATATTGTGGTAAGCGGAGAGCATACCGCCTACACGGGAGAGGGCGAAAAGGCGGTAATCGTGCTTGACAAAACCGTTTTCTACGGCGAGGGCGGCGGTCAGGTTGGCGATACGGGCGTTATTAAAGCCGCAGATTTCGAGTTTAAGGTTACAGACACTAAAAAAACAGCAGGCGGAGTGTTTACCCACTTCGGAACGGTAGTAAAGGGAACAGCCGCGGTGGATACCGAGGTTACCGCCGTTATTGATACCGAGCGGCGCGAGGCTATACGCCGCAACCACACTGCCGCCCACCTTTTGCAGGCGGGACTGCGCAAGGTTTTAGGCACCCACGTTGAGCAGGCGGGTCAGCTTGTCAACGAAAACACCGTCCGCTTTGACTTTACCCATTTTTCCGCGCTTACAGCAGAAGAATTGGCAGAGGTTGAAAGCTTTGTAAACGGTGCGGTGCTTGAGGGGATTGCCGTCCAAAACACCGAAATGCCGATTGATAAGGCAAGAGAGCTCGGCGCAATGGCGCTGTTCGGCGAAAAGTACGGTGATATTGTCCGCGTTGTAAACGTGCCCGACAGGTCGATTGAGCTTTGCGGCGGCACGCATATTGACAATACCGCTAAAATCGGGCTTTTCAAAATTATTTCGGAATCGAGCGTTGCGGCGGGCGTCAGAAGAATTGAGGCGGTTACAGGCTATAATGTCCTTAAATTAATTGACGGTTATAAACAGCTTGCGGTTACAACCGCTCAAGCGCTTAAGGCGTCATCCGAAAAGGATATTGCACGAAGAGCCGAACAGCTAATGAAAGAACTCCGCGACACCGAAAAACAGCTTGAAAAAGCTGAGGCTAAGATAGCTTCCTCTAAGATTGACGGACTGATAAAGAACGCACAGGAAATCGGCGGACTCCGCGTTGTCACGGGTATGCTTTACGGCGCGGCGTCGGACGAGCTTAGAAAAACCGCCGATACAATTAAAAATCAGAACGACGATGCAATCGCCGTTTTAGCCGCGGCAAACGAGGGCAAGCTTACCTTCTGCGTTTCCTGCGGAAAGGCGGCCGTGGCAAAGGGTGCGCACGCGGGTAATCTGGTACGCGAGATCGCTCGTATAGCAGGCGGAAACGGCGGCGGAAAGCCCGACCTTGCAATGGCGGGCGGTAAGTATATTTCAAAGGTTAAAGAGGCGCTGGACTTCGCGGAAAGCGCCGCACGCGCACAGATAGGAGTTTAAGCAATGGAAGACTGTCTTTTTTGTAAAATTGCCGCTGGCGAAATTCCGAGCACAAGGGTTTACGAGGACGAGTATGTTTACGCGTTTTGCGACATTGATCCGAAAGCGCCGTTCCACGCGATAGTGATTCCGAAAAAGCATATCGGCTCGGCTGATGAAATAAATTCGGAAAACAGTATAGAGATTGCCCGCGTTTTTGAGGCGATTGCAAAAATCGCAAAGCAGGAAAACCTTGAAAAGGGTTACCGCATTGTCAACAACTGCGGCGAGGACGGGGGGCAGACCGTTCACCATATCCATTTTCATCTGCTGGCGCGCCGCAACCTTTCGTGGCCTCCCGGCTGATAAAAAATATTTTTT
>CABVAD010000130.1 GCA_902496265.1 uncultured Oscillospiraceae bacterium | reverse complement strand
TAGTCGCGTTAATAGCCCTTGTTATTTATAATATTTTCGCACTTTTGGTCACAAAAACCTATGTTGCGGCGTTTTATTATGTCGGATTTTTCTTTTACTATATTGCGCTTATTAACGTCTCCCTTGCGGTCTTTAACCTTATTCCCATTCCGCCGCTTGACGGCTCGCGGCTTTTGTCGGCGCTTTTGCCGTACAAGTATTATTACGCCCTTATGCGCTATGAGCGATATATTTTCTTAGGTCTTATCCTGCTTTTATGGATAGGCGTCTTGGATATTCCGCTGAATTTTCTTACAAACGCGGTTATGAGCTTTTTAAGGATAATAGCGGGATTCCCGTTTAGGTTTATAGGGTAAGATATGGAAAATACATTAAGCTATAAAATAGAGGGCTTTGAGGGGCCGCTCGACCTGCTTTTACAGCTGATAGCGCGAAATAAGCTTAATATTTACGATATTGAGCTTAGTGTGCTTATCGATCAGTATTTAGAGCAAATTGAGTTTTTTAAATCGGAGGAAATGGAGCTTGAAAGCGAGTTTCTTGAAATGGCGTCAAGGCTTCTTTACATTAAAACCGTAAGCCTTTTACCCAAGCACGACGAAATTGTTCAGCTAAAAGAGGAGCTTACGGGTGAGCTGCTTGAATATATGGTATGTCAGCAGATGGCGCAAAAGCTCTCCTTAATGCAGGACGGGTTTGACCGCTTTGTGCGAAAACCCGAGGAATTAGAATTTGATAAAACCTATGAGCTTACCCACTCTCCGGAGGTTATGTACCTTTCGTATCTTGCGGCGGTCGGCAGAGGACAGAGAAAGCTTCCGCCCTCGACGGCGCCCTTTACAAAGATTGTCGCTAAAAAAATTGTCGCCGTTTCCACCAAAATCGTTTTTGTTATAAGGAATTTGTGGACAGGCGGCTCAAAAAAGCTTTCTTCGCTTTACAAAACGGCGCGCAGCCGCTCTGAGCTTGTGGCGACCTTTTTGGCGGTTTTAGAGCTTTGCAAGGCAAACCGCGTTCGGGTAGACGGCGACTCCGACAGCGCGGAAATTACACTTATTAAGGAGCATAAACGCAGATGACGACAGCTGAGCTTATACCCGCGTTTGAGGCGGTGCTTTTTTCGGGCGGCGAGCCATTAAGCATCGACCGTTTTTCGCAGGTTTTCGATATTACCCCCGAAAAGGTTGTAGAGGTTATGGAGGCGCTTTCAAAAAGGCTTAACTCTAAGGATAAAGGCGTGGAGCTTGTAAGAATGGAAAACACCTACCAGCTTTCGACAAAAAAGGAATACGCGGGATACATAAAGAAAATGTTTGATATAAAGCGGCGCACGCCCCTGTCTCCCGCGGCGCTCGAGGTGCTGGCGGTTGTAGCCTACAATCAGCCCGTTACCAAGTCGTTTATTGAGCAGGTAAGAGGGGTCGATTGCTCGGGCGTTGTCACCACCCTTGTGGAAAAGGGACTTATCGAGGAGCGGGGACGGCTTGAACTGCCCGGTAAGCCGCTTTTATACGGAACGACCAAAAACTTTTTGCGGTGCTTCGGTATAAGCGATTTAACAGAGCTTCCGCCGCTGCCGAAAAACGGGGACGCAAGCGAAGAGGTAGGCGAGCAGATACCGATTGACGGCGAGGACGGCGGGGAGGAATAATACCGCTTCTTTGCACGATAATAACAGGAGGGGGAGAATGCCTTGATACCTTTAATTATTGTCCTGTCGGTTACGGCGTTTATCGTCCTTTTGCTTTTTATTCCGATAAGCGTTCACATAAAATATGACGGAGATTTTTTTGTAAAGCTTAAAATAGCGGGGATTAAGGCGTTAGGCTTAGAACCTAAGGAGGATATAAATAATCCCTCGCCCGATACCGAAAGTGATAAAAAGGCAAAAAAACAGACTGAAAAAGCCTTCGAAAAGCTAAAAAAGAAACATGGCTTTGCGGGGGCGGTAAAGGAAATTTTTGTGTTTTTAAAGGCGGTGCTTGAAAGGCTGAAAAGAAGCTTTAAGCATATAGCGATAAGAAGGCTTTGCCTTGATATTAAGGTCGCGTCGGGGGACGCCGCGGCTACCGCTATAGAGTACGGGGCGGTATGCGCCGCGGTTTATCCCGTTCTTACTCTTTTAGACAGCATCGCAAACGTAAAAATGAAAAGTATAAATGTTATGGCGGATTTTAATTCGGATAAATCGGATTTCGGATTTTCGGTTATAATAAGGGCGAGAATATTATTTTTAATAATAATGGCGTTCGGAGTTTTTTCCGAATACAATAAATTTAAAACGAGGAATGAGCTATGAGCGAAAACAGCATAAAAAACATTATGGACGTTACTATGGATAAGCTCCGCGCTATGGTTGACGCGAACACCATTATCGGCGACCCGATTGTTGTCGGGGAAATTACGCTGATTCCCGTATCAAAGGTGTCCTTCGGGGTAGCTACGGGCGGAAGCGATTTCCCGAGCAAAACCCAGTCGGGACTTTTCGGCGGCGGTGGCGGCGCGGGAGTTACTTTGTCGCCTGTCGCCTTTATCGCGGTAAGCGGAGGAAACGCTAAAATGATGCCTGTTTACAACGAAATGTCAACAGCGGAAAAGGCTATTGCTATGGCGCCGGAGGTGCTTGAAAAGGCAAAGGAGCTTTTCTCAAAGGACAAAAAGGATAAGAAAGAGTAATACTGCCGTAATATAACGCCGCCTTATCTAATAAAATTAAGGGTGGGGAGGCGGATTATGAAAAATATTATTTGTTTTTGTTTAACCCTGTTTATTTTTTCGCTTATGCCTGTCGGCGCGGTGAGTACCTCTGCAAAGGCGGCGGCGGTAATTAACGGCGACACGGGCGAGATTATATTTACCCAAAACGCCGACGAAAAACTGCCTATGGCGAGTACAACCAAAATAATGACGGCGCTCCTTTTATGCGAGAACGCCGATTTAAGCAAGGAAGTAACCGTAACCGCCGATATGCTAAGGGTAGAGGGCTCGTCTATGGGTCTTCTTGCGGGCGACAGGGTGACCTATCATGACCTGCTTTACGGTATGATGTTGGCATCGGGAAATGACGCGGCGAATGTTACCGCGATTTCACTTGCGGGCTCTGTTCAAAAATTCGCCGAAATGATGAATAAAAAGGCCGGGGAATTAGGACTTTGTAACACACATTTTGTCACCCCGTCAGGTCTTGACGCGGACGGTCATTACACCACCGCTAAGGAATTGGCTTTGTTAGCGGCGTACGCCCTTAAAAATGAGGATTTTGCCAAAGCGGCATCAAGCGAATCGGCGGTGCTTAACTACGGCAACCCGCCTTACAGACGGTCGCTTACCAACCACAACAAAATGCTTAAATTGTTTGACGGAGCGGTGGGGGTAAAAACAGGCTTTACCAAAAAATCGGGCAGATGCCTCGTCAGCGCGGCGCGAAGAGACGGCAAGCTCGCGGTTGCGGTTACGCTTAACGACCCCGACGACTGGAACGACCACGCAAATTTACTTGATTACGGGCTTAAAGCAATAAAGCAGACAAGGTATACCCCTAAAACCTCCTGCTACAGTATACCCGTTATCGGTTCGTCAGAGGAGCAAATCGAAGTCTTTATCGAGCCTTACACGGTAAACACCCTTGAAACCGAAAATATAAGCTGTGCCGTTAATTTGCCGAAGTTTGTCTACGCGCCGATTGCCAAGGGTGACGTTTTAGGGAGCGCGGAATATAAAATGGGGGACGAGGTTATAGGCAGGGTTCGGCTTACCGCGTTAAGGGATATTTCCGCTTTTTCCGAAAAGCCGAGCTTTGCAGAGGAGATAATGGAGAACAT
>CABVAD010000129.1 GCA_902496265.1 uncultured Oscillospiraceae bacterium | reverse complement strand
CCTTCAGCGCCGAAAACGAAACGGGCGAAAAGGAAATTCTTAAAAACATCAGCCTTAAAATCGACGACAGCTTTGTTGTAATAACAGGACCTAACGGCGGCGGAAAATCCACCCTTGCCAAAATTATCGCGGGAATAATCACACCCGTTTCGGGTAAGATTTTGCTTGACGGAGAGGACATTACCGACCTTTCGGTGACCGACAGGGCAAAAAAGGGCATAAGCTTTGCCTTTCAGCAACCCGTGAATTTTAAGGGACTTACCGTTTATGACCTTATAGGTCTTGCCGCGGGCAAGGAAATCGGAATTAACGAGGCCTGCGACTACCTTTCGCAGGTGGGGCTTTGCGCGAGGGACTATATAAACCGCGAGGTCAACTCCTCCCTTTCGGGCGGCGAGCTTAAGCGTATTGAAATCGCCACTGTATTGGCCCGTTCCTCAAAGGTATCGATTTTTGACGAACCCGAGGCGGGCATCGACCTTTGGAGCTTCGGAAATTTGATTCAGGTCTTTGAAAAGATGCACAAAACCTCGGGCGGCACAATTATCATAATTTCGCATCAGGAGCGTATTCTTAATATTGCGGACAGAATTGTTGTTTTAGGCGGCGGAGAGCTTCGCGCGCAAGGCACAAAGAACGAAATACTGCCCGAGCTTTTAGGCACGGTTGACAGCGGTTGTAAAATACTTGCCGACAATGTAAAGGAGGCGCGCTGATGAACGGCACGGAATTAGAGCTTTTAAAGATAATAGCGGATATGAACGCCTCGCCCGAGGGCGCGTACAATATAAGGTCAAACGGTCAGCTTGCCGACCGTCACGTTACCGAAAATATTGACATTAAAACCAAAACCGACCGCCCGGGAATCGATATAATAATAAAAGCGGGAACTGTGGGCGAGACCGTCCACATTCCCGTAATTATAAGCGAAACAGGGCTTAACGACCTTGTTTATAACGATTTTATAATCGGCGATAACGCCGATGTCACTATTATCGCCGGGTGCGGAATACACAACTGCGGAGGGAACGAGTCCCGCCACGATGGTATTCACACCTTTTTTGTCGGCAAAAACGCCAAGGTTAAATACATTGAAAAGCACTACGGCGAGGGGGACGGAAACGGCGAAAACAATATGAATCCGACCACTGTCGTTAATATTGCCGAGGGCGGTTATATGGAAATGGACACCGCGCAGATAAAGGGAATAGACTCTACAAAACGGGTAACAAAGGCGCGCCTGGCTGACGGTGCCTCTCTTGTGATACACGAAAAGATTATGACCCACGGCAAACAGACCGCCGAAACCGACTTCACGGTTGACCTTGACGGCAAAAATTCCAGCGCAAATGTCGTATCGCGCTCGGTTGCAAAGGATAACTCCTTCCAGCGTTTCCTCTCCAAAATCAACGGCAACAATGTATGCAGCGGCCATACCGAATGCGACGCGATTATTATGGACAACGCCAAGGTGACCGCCATACCCGAAATATCCGCTAACTGCATTGATGCCTCGCTGATTCACGAAGCCGCGATAGGCAAAATCGCAGGCGATCAGCTTATAAAGCTTATGACCTTGGGACTTACCGAAGCTGAGGCAGAGGAGCAGATTATTAACGGCTTTTTAAAATAATCCCGCCTTGTTCAAATCGTTATCGTGAATAACGGTAATGTATTTAATTGAAGAAGCCTCGCAAATCATTGTGCTGCAGCCCCTGTAAAGCTTAAGCACAATATAGTCCGCTCCGACCCTCAGCAATATTCCCACACGGCTTTCAAGACAGCCTCCTATTAAAGACTCAACCCTTACAAGCTTGCCTGTCATAGTTTTAAGATAAGCGGGCAGATAAACCGTGTCAGAAAGTCTGAGCGCTGTATTCTTATCGCGCGGCGAACCGCTTTCAACCGTCATTTTGCGCTCGCCTGCCTTATTTCTTATCTGCAGCTCTTCACCTTCGGTATCGCATTTTTTAAGATAATCCTCGTAATATTTCAAATCCTTGTCGCTTTTAATAGGACAGGGAAAATTATGTTCCATAACCAACACTCCCGATTATATCATTATATTACAGTATATGAGACAAACCGTAAATTGCTAAAGGAAAGGCGGAATATGTATGTCAACACCTCATATAAGCGCCGAGAAGGGCGACTTTGCCGATACCGTGCTTATGCCGGGCGACCCCTGCCGCTCGCAGCTTATAGCCGAAAAATTTCTCGATAACGCTCGGCTTGTGAACGATGTCCGCGGCGTAAAGGGCTACACAGGGCTTTATAAGGGTCAAAAAATTTCGGTTATGGCAAGCGGAATGGGTATGCCGTCAATCGGTATTTACTCATACGAGCTTTTCAATTTTTTCGGTGTTAAAAATATAATACGCGTAGGCTCTGCGGGCTCTTACCGTGAGGACGTAAAGCTAAGGGACATAGTTTTAGCCCAAGCTGCCTGTACCGACTCGAATTTTGTAAAGCAGTTCGGTCTGCCTGGCGACTTTTCGCCTATTGCCGATTTCGGACTGCTGACAAAAGCCATGTCTAAGGCTCAAAATATGGGGCTTACCTGCCACGTAGGAAACATTCTTTCAAGCGACCGTTTTTACGGCGACAGCGAGGGACTTCCCGATTGGAAACAGCCCGTAGCCCTCTGGTCAAAAATGGGGGTGCTGGCGGTCGAAATGGAGGCGGCGGCGCTTTATATGAACGCCGCGAGAGCGGGCAAGCGCGCGCTATGCATCTGCACGGTTTCCGATTCCCTGATAACGGGCGAGGCTACCACCGCCGAGGAAAGGCAATGCTCCTTTACCGATATGATAAGGCTGGCGCTTGAAACAGCGGTTTCGATTTAGGAGGTAAAAATATGTCGGTCAAAGAACGCTTGCTGCCGTTGCTTACCGATTCGGGCGAAAGCTTCCTTTCGGGAGAGGACGCCGCAAGAATTTTAGGAGTCAGCCGAAACGCCGTCTGGAAGGCGGTTTCCGCCCTTAAAAGCGAAGGCTATGACATAGAAGCCGTAACCAACAGAGGTTATAGGCTAAAGGACGGCGGCGATATTTTGTCCGCTGCCGCAATTGAAAAGAATTTAACCATTCTAAAAGGAAAGCTTAATATAGAGGTTAAAAAAACCGTAACCTCAACCAACGCTCTGCTTAAGGAAAAAGCCGCCGCAGGCGCACCCGAGGGTACGGTTTTAATCGCACTTGAGCAAACAGCGGGCAGAGGCCGCTTTGCAAGGAAGTTTTTCTCTCCCGCCGACAGCGGAATTTATATGAGTATTCTGCTGCGCCCCCGTATTCCCGCCGAAAGCGCAACGCTCATCACAACAGCTGCGGCGATAGCCGTTTCAGAGGCAGTGGAGAATATAAGCGGCAGAAAAACGGGGATTAAATGGGTCAACGACGTACTCATAGACGGCAAAAAAATCTGCGGAATACTTACCGAGGCGTCGCTCAATATAGAAAGCGGAGAGCTTGATTACGCGGTTTTAGGCATCGGACTTAATGTATACGAGCCTGAAAACGGCTTTCCCGCCGACATTGATAATATCGCGGGAGCGATATTAGAGGAACACGGTTCGGGCAATAAAAGCCGACTTGCGGCGGCCGTGCTTGAATGCTTTTTTAAATATTATAATACTCTTTCCAAGCCTTCTTTTATCAACGCTTACCGAGAGCGCTGTATAGTTATCGGCAAACAAATAAATGTGCTGTCCGCCGCTGGCGCACGGCCCGCACTGGCGCTCGGAATTGATGAAAACTGCCGTCTGCTGGTTAAATATTCCGACGGCTCCGACGGTTTACTTTCCTCGGGAGAGGTCAGTATAAAAATTCAGTAAATTTTTATG
>CABVAD010000128.1 GCA_902496265.1 uncultured Oscillospiraceae bacterium | reverse complement strand
AAATCCTTAGAAGACGGTGTGCATTATGAAAAGAATATTATTTATACCCTAAACACAACAAATGACAGGCTCTGGCGTGTGGCGGGTGTAAGCTTTACTGATGAGCTTGCGGTTGAGCGCAGAACGCAAATTGTTGTCAGCATTGCCTTTTCTTTCCTGTTTTGCGCCGCAATAGCGCTTATTGTGCTTTTGCTTTATTCTAAAATTGTAAACGCTCCCGTGCGCTCCCTTATGCGGGCGATGAAATCCTTTGAACGTCACGCGGATAATTTTTCATATACGGGCGGCACTGAAACGGTAAGCGAGCTAAGGGTTTTGTCCCTTTCCTTTGAGCATATGGCGAAAACCATTCAGAACCTGATGGAACAGGTACACAGAGAAGAAAAGGAGCTTAGAAAGACCGAGCTTAAGGCGCTTCAGGCTCAGATTAACCCACATTTTCTGTATAATACCCTTGATTCGATACAATGGATGTGCGAGCAGGGCAAAACAAAGGACGCCGCTGAAATGGTAAGGGCTTTGGCAAGGCTTTTCAGAATAAGCATAAGCAAAGGCAGGGAGCTTATAACTATTAAAGAGGAGCTTCAGCACGCTGAAAATTATCTGATAATACAAAGCTACCGTTACCGAAATCAATTTTCCTACAAAATAGAGACAGACCCGATTCTTGACAGCTGTCTTTGCAATAAAATTACGGTTCAGCCGCTAATTGAAAACGCGATTTACCATGGGTTAGACCGTATGGTGGACGAGGGCAAAATTCTTATCACCGTAAAGCAGGCGGAGGATGACGAAAACGATATTCTTATTACGGTGAGCGATAACGGGGTCGGAATGACAAAAGAGCAATGCGAAAAAATCCTTAAAAAGGAACGCAGCGACTCGGGCGGAATAGGTGTTAAAAACGTTAACGACCGCCTGAAAATATATTTCGGCGAAAAATACGGGCTTACAATAGAAAGCGAGCTTGACGTGGGAACAAAGGTTACCGCCAGGATACCTAAGCTTTACAAGGAGGCGGAAAATGAGCTTTAAAAGAATACTCTCCCTGCTTTTAAGCGCCGCGTTACTTTCATCGCTTTGCGCCTGCGGAAGAGCAGATGATAAAAAATATGTTGCCGTCATTGCAAAAGCGGTTAATTCCGATTTTTGGCACAATGTTAAAAACGGCGTGTATTCCGCCGCCACTGAGTATAATGTCACGGTTACCTTTGAAGGACCCGAAAACGAAGAGGATTACGAGACTCAAAACGCCTTGATTGAAGCCGCCGTCGAAAACGGTGCAGGTGCGGTGGTACTCTCGGCAATTGACTTTAATCAGTCGGTCGATACGGTCAATGCCGCCGTCCGTGCGGGGGTAAAGGTTATTACGATTGACAGCAATTTAAATTCAGACGCGGTAAGCCTTTTTATCGGGACGGATAATATCGCCGCGGGAAAGGCGGCGGGAAAGGCGGCAACGGACGGCTTTGCACCTGAATCAAATATTTATATAGGCCTTGTTAATTATAACGCCGACACAGATAACGGAAATCAGCGCGAGGAGGGCTTTAAGGAGTATATCAGCTCCTTTAGTAATGCACAAATACTTGCCTCCGTAACAGCTGAAAGTAACGAGGAAAGCGCGACCGCCGCCGCAAAAAGGCTTTTAACTAAGGATCCGCGCATAAATGTTATAGTCGGCTTCAACGAGTGGATGACATTGGGAGTCGGAAACGCCGTTAAAATGCTTGGCATTTCCGAGAGGGTACGCGCTGTCGGATTTGACAGCAATGTTACGTCGGTTTCAATGCTTGAAACAGGGGAGATGGACGCGCTTATAGTTCAGAATCCCTTTGCAATGGGATATTTGGGAGTGGAAAAGGCGGCGGCTCTTATATCGGGAGAACCCTCCGACGGAGATACCCTTTTCACCTCGGTAACAACCGTCACAAAGGAAAACCTTTTTGACGCTGATATTCAAAAAATTCTTTTCAGATTTAATTAGGAGTGAATGTTATGTATAATGCTCACGAAAACAGATATGATACTATGGTTTATAACCGCTGCGGGGCAAGCGGAATTAAGCTCCCCGCGGTGTCGCTGGGCTTTTGGCATAATTTCGGTGACACAGCGCGGTACGATAATATGAAAGAAATGTGCTTTACCGCCTTTGATAACGGAATAACCCATTTCGACCTTGCTAACAATTACGGACCTGAACCCGGGAGTGCAGAAAAAAACTTAGGTAAAATTCTGCGCGAGGAGCTGGGCGGCTACCGCGACGAGCTTATAATCAGCACAAAAGCGGGCTATACAATGTGGGACGGTCCTTACGGCGACTGGGGAAGCCGTAAATATCTGCTTGCAAGCCTTGACGCCAGCCTTAAGAGAATGGGACTCCAATATGTTGATATTTTCTACCACCACCGCCCAGACCCCGAAACTCCGCTTGAGGAGACTATGGGGGCGCTAGCGCAGGCGGTAAAAAGCGGCAAGGCGCTATACGCCGGTCTTTCAAACTATGACGGCGAAAGGCTCGAAAGAGCGTGTAAAATTCTTGATGAGCTTCATTGCCCCTTTATTATTAACCAAAACCGTTATTCGATATTCGACCGCACGATAGAGCATAACGGACTGAAACAAACCGCCCAAGAGCTTAAAAAGGGAATTATTGCTTTCAGCCCCTTAGCCCAGGGAATGCTTACCGACCGTTATTTAGGCGGTATTCCCGAGGACAGCCGAATTAAAACCGACGGAAGATTTTTAAAAGCGGGTGCCATTACCGAGGAAAGGCTCGCACAAATACGCGGACTTAACGAAATCGCAAAAAACAGGGGACAGACCTTAGCCGAAATGGCGCTTGCATGGGTACTGCGCGACGGAGTTGTAACCTCGGTGCTGATAGGCGCGTCCAAGCCCTCGCAGATACTCGATAACATTAAGGCAACGCAAAACACCGCCTTTACCAAAGACGAGCTTGACGAGATAGATAAATATTCGCTTTAAATTAAATGCCGATCAAAAACCGCCGCACAGTCGAAAAGCTGTGCGGCGGTTTTTCAACGCTTAAATAACATATCCTCCGTTAATACCTAAAACCTGACCTGTTATGTATTCCGCATCGGGGGAGGAAAGGAAATAGACGGCAGCGGCAATCTCGTCCGCGCTGCCCATTCTTCCGAGCGGTATTTCCTCAACAAAGCTGTTAAGCTCCTCGACCGTGAGGTTTTGATTCATACTCGTTTCAATAAGCCCGGGCGCTATGCAGTTTACGTTAATTCCGCTGGGAGCTAATTCCTTAGCGAGCGCCTTTGTGAGTCCTATAACCCCCGCCTTGGCGGCAGAGTAGGCGACCTCGCATGAGGCGCCGACCTGTCCCCACATAGAGGAAATGTTTATTATACTGCCCGATTTCTGATTAACCATAACGGGAGTGACCGATTTACAGCAATTGAAGACTCCCTTTAAATTAACGTCCATTATTTTATCAAAATCGATTTCGTCTGTGTCGGTAATGAGTTCCTGAAGGGCTACTCCCGCGTTATTTATCAAAACGTCGACCGAGCCGAATTTATAAAGGGTCTCCTTTACCATAATATCGACCTCCATTTTGTTGGCGACATTGGCTTTTTGGGTTATTACCGAATATCCGTTGCTGACAAGCGAGCGGCAGAGTATATTTGCCGACTCATACGAATCGTTATAATTGATTACAACATTATATCCCTTCTGCGCGAAAAGTATCGCGGTTGCCGCGCCTATTCCTTTGGAAGAGCCTGTTACTATTACTGTTCTTTTCATTTTGATAGTCTCCAATCTGCAAAATTATCCTCTTAAAACCAGTATACCATATAATTAAAT
>CABVAD010000127.1 GCA_902496265.1 uncultured Oscillospiraceae bacterium | reverse complement strand
CTGAACGATGTTATATAATAGTATCGGTGATAATTATGTCTTCTATGTTCAACAAGTCGCTTCCCCGCTCCTGCAAATACTGTGTTTTCGGAAAAGGCTCGCTTTTCTACGGAGAAATACTCTGCAAAAAGCGCGGGGTAACCTCAGCCGATGATTACTGTCGGCATTATAAATACGACCCGCTAAGGCGCATACCGGAGCGCGTAAAAATCGCGGATGATTATACCCCCGAGGATTTTTCACTCTGAACCTGCCGCCTTTAATACCCGACCCGAAAATTTTTCGGCGTATTTTGAAAATTTTTGTTGACAAAACCGACTTATATGGTATAATAGTTTTTGCGCTACGGTGGATGTAGCTTAGTTGGTTAAAGCGCCAGTTTGTGGCACTGGAGACCGTGGGTTCGAGTCCCATCTTCCACCCCACAAAAAGCGGCTTGTTAATGCAAGTCGCTTTTTAAATAATTATTCCTTTGGGGCGTCGTCAAGCGGTAAGACACAGCACTTTGACTGCTGCATTCGTGAGTTCGAATCTCGCCGCCCCAGCCAACCGAGTGCCTCGGTACGCAGACGCGTATCGGGGTTTCTTCTTTTATGAGGCTTTATTTCTCGCGTTTAAGCGGCATCTTTTTTGCTACATCTTTACAAAACGAAAATCCGTTCTCGGAAGAGGGCGGATTTTCGTTTTCTATTATTCATTATTCATCATTCATTATTCATTAAACATAAACGGATTTTCAAATAATAAGCGCCGTCTTTTATTCCGCACATTCCGCAATAATCATTGTGATTTTTCTATATAATGGGCAATTGATTTTTTTATTGCTCTATGGTATACTGTTTTTAAAAGCGGCATATTCGTTTTTCTTAGATATATTAACAAATAAGTGCAAGAGGTTAATGATGAAAAAGTCATTCAGTAAGGAATCCGCGTCGGTATTTCGGTACTTTGAAGAAATATGTGCAATCCCGCATGGCTCAGGCAATATGGAACCGCTTAGAGATTATTGCGTTAGGTTTGCAAAGGAAAATGATTTACAGGTGATTTGCGACAAGGCAAACAATGTTGTAATATATAAACCCGGCACAAAGGGATATGAAAATTCTGAGCCGATTATTCTGCAGGGACATCTTGATATGGTGTGCCAGAAAACGGAAGATACGGATATCGACTTTGCAACGGAGGGTATCAAGGTCTATACAGACGGCGATTTTATAAAGGCAAAGGGCACAACCTTGGGCGCGGACGACGGCATTGCCGTATCGATGATTATGGCGGTTCTCGCAAGCAAAAATTTGCCGCACTCTCCCATTGAGGCGGTTTTTACAACCGATGAAGAAATCGGAATGATCGGAGCAAAGGAACTGGACTGTACCGTTTTAAAGGGCAGAAAAATGATTAACCTTGATTCGGAGAAGGCTGATATTTTAACCGTATCCTGCGCGGGCGGAAGTGATTTCAAGCTTTTTTTGCCTACCGAAAAAACGGTTGTGCACGGCACGAAAATAACCTTAGAAATCGAAGATCTGAAGGGCGGGCATTCGGGTGTTGACATTGATAAACACCGTATAAATGCGGATATTCTGGCGGGAAGAATTCTGAATTTCGCTAAAAAAACGTCCGACTTTCATATCATTAAGCTTAACGGCGGATCAAAAGGAAACGCCATTCCCTTTTGCTGTAAGGCGGAGCTTGTAGCGGAAGACGCGGAAAGCTTTATAAATATAACGGAAAATTATATTTCTGTTGTGAAGAATGAAATCAGCGACCGAGAGGAAAACTGCTCGATTCGTTTGACGGCGGAAAATACAGGAGATTTTGAAGTTCTGAATACTGCTTCGCAGGACAAGCTGCTTTACTTGTTGCTGACAACGCCGAACGGTGTAGTTGATATGAGTGCTCAAATAGACGGTTTGGTTGAAACCTCGTTAAATCTCGGTATTTTGACGACGCTGAAAAACGGAATTGTTATGCAATACGCTCTGCGGAGCAACAAAGCGTCGGCACTCGACTTTTTAGAGGACAGGCTCACAGCCTTTGCTTCATATAACGGTTGCGAATATCAAATATCCTGTCGGTACGAGCCGTGGGAATTTAAAAAGGATTCCCCCCTTCAAAAATTGTATGCGGACGCTTTTTGCGAAAGGTTTGGATACAAGCCTCAAATCGCGGCGATTCACGCAGGTCTTGAATGTGCGGTTTTTGCCGGGGAAATTGAGGGCTTGGATTGTATTTCGATAGGCCCGGATATGTTTGATGTTCATACGGTGAATGAAAAACTGAGCATTTCTTCCGCCGCGCAAATTTTTGAACTTCTCTGCGATGTGCTTGAAAAATGCAAATAAATAATAGGAGAGGAAATTAAAAGCTATGGAAAACAAAGAATTTAAGCCGTATATTCCGGCGGAAAGAATTACTCCCGAAATAACAGTAACCTCAATTATTATGGGTGTGCTGTTAGCCGTTGTATTCGGTGCGGCAAACGCTTATCTGGGACTGAGGGTAGGTATGACCGTTTCGGCGTCTATCCCGGCGGCGGTTATTGCCATGGGAGTTATCCGCGTCCTTATGCGCAAAAATTCTATTTTGGAAAGCAATATGGTGCAAACCATCGGTTCGGCGGGTGAGTCCTTGGCGGCGGGCGCTATATTTACCCTGCCTGCACTGTTTTTGTGGGCGGCAGAGGGTAAAATGGAAAAGCCGGGAATACTTGAGATCACCGCGATTGCTCTTATAGGCGGGTTGCTCGGCATATTTTTTATGGTGCCCCTGCGCAATGCGCTTATAGTAAAGGAGCACGGCGTGCTTCCATACCCCGAGGGAACTGCCTGTTCAGAGGTGCTTTTAGCAGGCGAAGAAGGCGGCGCAAAGGCATCGACAGTCTTTGCGGGAATGGGCTTTGCGGCGTTATTTAAGTTTATTATTGACGGATTAAAGCTGGTTGCAGGGGAAATCTCGGTAAGCGTCAAGGGCTTTGCGGGACAGATCGGCACACAGATTTATCCCGCGGTTATGAGCGTGGGATATATTTGCGGCGCTAGAATTTCATCCTATATGTTCGCCGGCGGCATACTAAGCTGGCTTGTTATAATTCCGCTGATTGTGCTTTTCGGTGCGGATATGACCCTTTACCCCGGAACACAGCCGATCGGTGAAATTTTCGCCGAGGGCGGAGCAGGTGCAATCTGGGGTACTTATATACGGTATATCGGTGCAGGCGCGCTGGCGGCGGGCGGCATTATAAGCCTTATAAAATCTCTGCCGCTTATTATAAAAACCTTCGGCGGTGCTGTAAAGGGTATGGCGGGCTCCAAAGTCAATACGGAAGATCGCACATCAAAAGACCTCTCTATGAAATTTGTCTTCGCGGCGATTGCGGTTCTGACCCTCTTGGTATGGCTGATTCCCGCGATTCCCGTCAGTCTTCTCGGAGCGGTCATTATCGTTGTATTCGGCTTCTTTTTCGCTACCGTATCCTCCCGCATGGTGGGATTGGTCGGCAGCAGTAATAACCCTGTTTCGGGTATGGCGATTGCCACACTTTTGATTGCTACACTTATTTTAAAGGTTACGGGAGCAAGCGGCATTTCAGGTATGTGCAGTGCGATTGCAATCGGTTCGATAATTTGTATTGTATCCGCCATTGCGGGCGATACATCACAGGATTTGAAAACAGGATTTCTTTTAGGCGCTACCCCTAAGAAACAGCAGATCGGCGAAGTAATCGGAGTCATTGCGGCGGCGCTTGCAATCGGCGGAACGCTTTATCTCTTAGACAGCGCTTGGGGCTTTGGCACGGACGAGTTAGCGGCGCCTCAGGCAACCCTTATGAAGCTTATTACGGAAGGCGTTA
>CABVAD010000126.1 GCA_902496265.1 uncultured Oscillospiraceae bacterium | reverse complement strand
TGATTTTTTTTACAATTTACCCGAGGAGCTTATCGCCCAAACGCCCTTAGAGCCGCGAAATATGTCAAGGCTTATGGTTTTATCGAAAACCGACGGAAGTATATCCCACAATCATTTTTACGATTTACCGAAATTCCTTAAAAAGGGCGACTGCCTTGTGCTTAACGATACCCGCGTTCTGCCCGCGAGGCTCTACGGTGTAAGAGAGGATACGGGCGCGGTTGTGGAGTTTGTTCTGCTTCGTCAGCACGGGAATAAGCTTTGGGAATGTCTTGCAGGCCCGGGCAAAAAGGCTAAGACGGGGTATAAGTTTAAATTTTCGGATAAGCTGTCAGCAACCGTCACAGATGTCCTCCCGGACGGCAACCGTATGATAGAGTTTTTCTGTGACGGCGATTTTTTCGCCGTGCTTGATGAGGTGGGTCAAATGCCGCTCCCGCCCTATATTAAGGAAAAGCTTAAGGACAGGGAGCGTTACCAGACCGTATACTCAAAGGAGGCGGGCTCTGCCGCCGCACCGACCGCGGGACTGCATTTTACAAAGGAAATGCTCAGCGAAATTAAGAGTATGGGGATTAATATCGCCTATGTTACCCTGCATGTGGGATTAGGAACTTTCAGACCTGTAAAGGCCGATGAAATAACCGACCATAAAATGCACTCGGAGCATTATTATATTCCAAAAGAAGCCGCAAAAACCATTAATGAGACAAAGAAAAACGGCGGCAGGGTTATCTGTGTCGGGACTACCTCTTGCAGAACCATTGAGAGCTGTGCTCAAAAATACGGTGAAATCCGCCCCTGCTCGGGCGATACCGATATATTTATTTACCCTGGTTTTGAGTTCAAAGCGATGGACGCGCTTGTTACTAATTTCCACCTGCCGGAAAGCACGCTTATAATGCTTGTCTCGGCCTTTGCAGGCTATGAAAATACAATGAATGCCTATAATACCGCGGTCAGAGAAAAATACAGGTTTTTCAGCTTCGGCGATGCTATGTTAATTATTTAGCATGCACATAAAATTCCCATTGACAATATCACGATATCGTGATATAATATGATAAAGAAAAAATCGGAGGTACTGATATGCCTGTTTTATCAAGATTTTACGGAATAATCATTCGTATGTACTTTTTACAGAAAGAACATAATCCGCCGCATATTCACGCAATATATAACGATGATGTAGCGGCAGTCGATTTTATGTCTGGGAAAGTGCTGGAAGGATATTTACCTCCCAAGGCGCTTGCAATGGTGCAGGAATGGATTGGATTGCATCAAGACGAATTGAAAGAGATTTGGGAAACGCAGAATTTCAAGAGCATTTCACCGCTTGAATAAGGAGGTATCTATCTATGTTTCACAAAATCAAAAATGTTGCAGCTATTCCGGATTATCAATTGAGTGTTCAATTTTGCGAGGGTGTTACAAAAATTTATGATGTGAAGCCATTATTTGAAAAGTTACCTATTTTCAGCGCTTTGAAAAATGAAGAAGTGTTTTTCGGCGTAACTGTTGATCTGGGCGGATACGGTATCATTTGGAATGATGATTTGGACCTTTCCTGTGATGAACTTTGGGAAAATGGTATTCAGGTAGATACTCCGTTTGACGGGCTTATAGCATTCAGCGATGCTACCGAGCTTTGGGGACTGAACGAAAGTACGCTCCGCAAAGCGGTTGCTTACGGTAAACTTGTCAACGGAGTTGATGTATGTAAATTTGGTAAGCAATGGGTGGTTTCATCGGAAGCAATGAAGCGGGAGTACGGTGCTGCCGGCAAGCAAAGCATTACCAATCGGTAAAGCTTTGTTACCAATCTTATATCCCGTAAACATCGTTGATGCTATGTTTATTGAATAAGGAGTAATTAATGTACAAGCTATTAAAACAAGAGGGCAGTGCCAGACGCGGCGAGCTTATCACAAACAGAGGTACAGTGCAGACGCCCGCCTTTATGAATGTCGCAACGGCTGCGGCGATAAAGGGGGCTGTCTCCGCAGAGGATTTGAAAACGCTCGGATGTCAGGTAATGCTTTCAAACACCTATCATCTGCACGTGCGGCCGGGTGACGGAATTATCAAGGAGTGCGGGGGACTGCACAGATTTACAGCTTGGCAGGGTCCTATACTTACCGACAGCGGCGGCTTTCAGGTCTTTTCGCTGGCATCTCTTCGCAACATTGCCGAGGAGGGTGTGACCTTTGCCTCTCATGTTGACGGAAGACGGATTTTTATGGGACCCGAGGAAAGTATGACAATTCAGTCAAACTTAGGCTCTACAATAGCAATGGCGTTTGACGAGTGCGTTGAAAATCCCGCCGAATACTCCTATTCAAAGCAGTCCTGTGAAAGAACGACCCGCTGGCTTATACGCTGTAAGCGGAAAATCGAGGAGCTGAACGGCAGGGAGGGTACTGTTAACCCCGAGCAAATGCTGTTCGGTATTAATCAGGGCTGTACCTATAGAGACCTTAGAGTTGAGCATATGAAGCAGATTGCGGATTTAGACCTTGACGGCTACGCGATAGGCGGGCTTGCGGTAGGCGAGCCTACCGAGGTTATGTACGATATTATAGAGTGCGTGACGCCCTATATGCCGAAGAATAAAATACGTTATTTAATGGGGGTCGGAACTCCCGCAAATATTCTGAATGCCGTTGAGCGGGGAGTTGATTTGTTCGATTGCGTAATGCCCAGCCGCAACGCGCGCCACGGCCATCTTTTCACATCGAAAGGAATAATCAACCTCAATAACAAAAAATACGAAACCGATATGTCGCCTATTGATGAAGGCTGCGGCTGTCCCGTTTGCAGAAATTACAGCAGGGCATATATAAGACACCTTTTAAAAAGTCAGGAAATGCTGTCGCAAAGGCTTGCGGTTATGCATAATCTATGGTTTTACAATCATCTTATGGAGGACATAAGGAACGCGCTTGACAGGGGCGAATTTGCCCGCTTTAAGGCGGAAAAAGAAATAATTCTATCTGCAAGGATATAATTTACTTGCAAAAGAGTAAAAAATAGGATATAATAGCATTATTAGCTATTTGGAGGGCAATTTAAATGAATTTTAATTTCTACAATTTAGAGACATCTTCCGCCGCTTCAGGCACTTCGGGCGGCGGTATGCAGAGTATGATCGTAATGGTCATATACCTCGCCGTAATTTTCGGCGCTATGTATCTTTTGCTTATACGTCCCCAGCGCAAAAAGCAGAAGGAAGAGAAAAAAATGCGCGAAAACCTTATGGTGGGCGATGAGATAGTCACTATCGGAGGTATTTACGGCCGCGTTATTTCCCTCAAGGAGGACACTATCGTTATCGAATCCAACAGCGACCACAGCAAGCTTACTGTCGCTCGCTGGGCGCTCCAGTCAAATCTGACTGTTCACGACGATACCGCTTCAAAATAAAACTAATCGGAATAAGTTTTGTCCCTCCCGAATATGATTTACTATTCAGGGGGGATTTTTATGAGCAAAGACTCGCTTTACACAGCAGGGAAGAAAGGTTATTTTAACTATATTACAGGCTTTATTATCGGAGTTGTTGTTGCCGCGGCTTTTATTGCGGTTTTTGCGCTTGTAATGTATTTTGCGGGTGCTGCCGCCGAATACGCTCCTGTTTTTGCAACCCTGTCGGTAGCCGTCGGCAGCTTTGCCGCGGCGTTTTTTACGGCGCGCAGGCAGGGAAACCGCGGCTGGCTTGCGGGAGCGATAATCGGAGGAATTACCTTTATATTAATTACGCTTATATCGCTTATTATAAATAGCGGAGGGGTAACCCTTAACACTCTGTTTCATTTTATAATTATAATGCTTTCGTCCGTTATAGGCGGAATTATAGGCGT
>CABVAD010000125.1 GCA_902496265.1 uncultured Oscillospiraceae bacterium | reverse complement strand
TTGATATGACCGCATAGGCAAAAAGGCAGCCCATTAAAAACGGACTGCCTTTTTGTTTTTATCTAATGTTTTATATAGTCTTTAAACGCGAGAGAAAAAGTGTAAAAAATAAGCACCTCAAGCACGCGTCTGCGTACCGAGGCACTCGGTGTGGTGGAGCATAGCGGGATCGAACCGCTGACCTCTACACTGCCAGTGTAGCGCTCTCCCAGCTGAGCTAATGCCCCTTATTGGGTTGTTGGGATTTTTTGCTTTCGCGGGGTGTGTAAGCGAGTTGCTCACGCTCCCAGCTGAGCTAATGCCCCTTATCGGGTTGTTGGGATTTTCTGTTTTCGCGGGGTGTGTAAGCGAGTTGCTCACGCTCCCAGCTGAGCTATACCCCCGAATGAAATTATATTACCACAAGTTGAGCAAAATAGCAAGTACTTTTTTATATTTTTTTCAGCGGAGCGGAAGTGCGGTTTTATTCGCGTCCGCTCCGCCTTAGTTTACTGCTTTTTGAGGTATTCCACGTATTCCTCAAGGCACATATTAAGCCTGTTCATTTCCTTTGCGGTGTTGATACCGACAAAGCGGTAATGCCAGGATTCGTGAATTACGCCCGTAACCGACTGCTTTTCGCCGCTGTAACGCATAATAAAGCCGTAATCCGCGGCGTGCTGTTGCATCCACGCGTACATCTCGGTGGTTTCAAACTTGTCGTCCGCCATATTAAAGTCGGCGGCAAGCCCCGTGTGATGCTCGCTTGTTCCCGGTCTTGCGACGACCGTTGCCGCCTCAGCCTCCGCCTTGTCGGCGGGAGTGCCTTTTGCAATTTGGCGGTTTACCTGCTTCTGAAAGAGCATATTCTGCGTGTCATACGAACGGTAGGGCGACCATACGTATAATTTAACGCCGTCCGCCCACGCCGCGTCAATCATTGCCTTCATATATGGCCATACGTCCTTGTCTATCTGCTTCAGAGAACCGTTGATGTAATTATCGGGAATAGTGGTTAAATTTCCCTCGTAATCGTAATCCTCGGGCAGGGGATTTTCCGCATTTACAAGCAAAAGCTTGCTGTAAGCAGCGTCAAGCCCGTTAGGTCCTGTGGCGGGATAGCTCGGCGTCGATAGTTCTTCGGAAGAAACATCCGATACGCTCCCGCTTTGGAGACTGCTTGTGTCGGACGGGGTGTTGTCATTTTTTCCGCCCGTCATTACCGCCTTTACCGCGAAAGCGATAAGAAATATAACCGCCGCCAATATCACGGCGCAAAGGGACAGAAAAACCCTGCGCCGTACAATCGCCTTATGTCTTTGTGACCTAGTCATACTGTACCACCTTAATTATTCGTCAAGCTTTAATACCGCCATAAACGCCTCCTGCGGCACCTCGACCGTGCCTAAGCGGCGCATACGCTTTTTGCCCTCTTTCTGCTTTTCAAGCAGCTTTTTCTTTCGTGTTATATCTCCGCCGTAGCACTTTGCAAGCACGTCCTTGCGAAGCGCTTTAACGGTCTCACGCGCGATAATCTTGCCCGAAACCGCCACCTGTATAGGCACTTCAAAAAGCTGTCTCGGAATATAGTCCTTAAGCTTTTCGGCAATTTTCCGTGCCCGTGTATAAGCGTTATCCGAGTGAACTATAAACGAAAGCGCGTCCACAACGTCGCCCGCCAGCATTACGTCAAGCTTTACAAGCTTTGACTTTTCATAGCCCTTTGCCTCGTAGTCGTAGCTGGCGTAGCCCTTTGTGCGGGACTTAAGCGCGTCGAAAAAGTCATAGACAATCTCGCCCATCGGCATCACATAGTGAATATCCACACGGTCGCCCATATACTTCATATCGGTGTAAACCCCGCGCCGCTCCTCACAAAGCTGCATAATCGCCCCGACATAGTCGCTCGGGCTGTAAATATGCACGTCGGCGACAGGCTCTAACGCCTCGGCTATAACCGCGGGGTCGGGGTAGTTTGTCGGGTTGTCCACCGTCACGGTCTCGCCGTTTGTAAGCAAAAATTTGTACTCAACGCTCGGCGCGGTGGTGACAAGGTCAAGGTTGTACTCGCGTTCCAAGCGCTCCTCGATAATCTCCATATGAAGAAGCCCTAAAAAGCCGCAGCGGAAGCCGAAGCCCAGCGCCGTTGAGCTTTCAGGTTCAAAGAGTAAGGACGCGTCGTTAAGGCTTAATTTTTCGAGCGCGTCGCGAAGGTCGGGGTATTTGGCGCCGTCGGCGGGGTATATTCCGCAGAAAACCACGGGGTTTACCCTGCGGTAGCCCTCGAGCGGTTCTTTGGCGGGATTGTCGGCTAAGGTCACGGTGTCGCCCACCCGAGCCTCATTTACGGTTTTAATCGAGGCGGTAAGATAGCCTACCTCGCCCGCCTCCAGCACATCGCAGGGTTCCATTGAGGTGGCGCGCTTTCTGCCTATCTCCACCGTGTCGAAATCCGCCCCGGTCGCCATCATACGGATTTTATCCCCTGTTTTAAGCCTTCCGCTCATAACGCGGAAATATACCACTACCCCCTTGTACGGGTCGTAATAGGAGTCGAAAACCAGCGCGGCAAGCGGGGCGTTTACGTCCCCTTTGGGGGCGGGAATATCGGTCACAATGCGCTCTAAAACTTCCTCGACATTAAGCCCGGTTTTAGCCGAGATCATAGGCGCTGTGTCGGCGGGGATACCGATAACGTCCTCAATCTCCGCCTTTACGCGCTCGGGCTCGGCGGAGGGCAGGTCGATTTTGTTGATAACCGGCAGAATTTCAAGCCCGTGGTCAACCGCTAAATAGGTATTAGCAAGGGTCTGAGCCTCAATTCCCTGGGACGCGTCCACCACGAGCACCGCCCCCTCGCAGGCGGCAAGCGAACGGGAAACCTCGTAATTAAAGTCAACGTGACCCGGTGTGTCAATGAGGTTAAGCTCGTATTCCTTGCCGTCCTTCGCCTTATAGTAAAGGGTTACGGCGTGGGCCTTTATGGTAATACCGCGCTCGCGCTCTAAATCCATACTGTCTAAAAGCTGTTCTTCCATATCCCGTTCCGAGACCGACTTGGTAAGCTCCAACAGCCTGTCTGCAAGGGTGGACTTGCCGTGGTCGATATGGGCGACAATGCAGAAATTTCTTATATTTTCAAGCGGAAAGGACAATTTATTCTCTCCTTCAGGTCTGTATTATTTTATATTATAGTACAGCATCGGCGCTTTTGCAATCTATTTTTGATTTGTATCCGCGCCGTCGCTGTCGATTTTCTTATGTATCTGCTGCATTTTATTGTCAAGTCGGCTTATCTCGTCGGCACAGGACTTAAGCTCGGCGGAGATTTCCTCAAGGTCGGTTTCGATATTCTTCTTGTATTTAAGCTTGTGCTCAAGGCTCGCCCAGAAGTCCATCGCTATCGTGCGGAACTGCACCTCAACCCGCATAAATTTTTTCTCGTCCATTAAAAAAATCGGGATTTCAACTATCAGGTGAAGGCTTCTGTAGCCGTTGGGCTTGGGATTTTTTATATAATCCTTGCGTTCGATAAGGCGTATGTCGTCCTGGGAGCAGAGCCTGTCCGCCAAAATGTAAATATCGTCGGGAAAGGAGCAGATTACCCTTATCCCCGCGACGTCGTTAAGATTTTTTTCAATGCTTTCGGCGGTAAGCTCATACCCCTTGCGGCTGAGCTTTTCGACAATGCTCGGAACGGTCTTTATTCGGCAGCTTATGGACTCGAAGGGGTTGCGGTCGTTTTCGAGCGACAGCTGGGTGTTAAGCACGTCAAGCTTTGTCTTGACCTCAAGCATAGCGCAGTTGTAACGCATCATAAGCTCGGCAAAGGGGCGGGTCTGCTCTATAATCTCGCTTTTGCGGGCTATAAGCTCCTTTGCCTTCATATCCTTTATTTCTATCATTTTTGTTCACTCCGTTTAGATATAAGATATCAAACACATACAAAAA
>CABVAD010000124.1 GCA_902496265.1 uncultured Oscillospiraceae bacterium | reverse complement strand
AATGAAGTCCAAAAGAACAGGCAAGCCGGTATTTTTTGTAGTGCTCATATTGATTCTGGCGCTTACATACACCGCCTTTTTCGGCGTTGAGAACTACTACGGCGATACCAGAAAAGTTTATGTAAAGGGTGCTAACGATATCCGCTGGGGTATTGATATCCGCGGCGGCGTTGAAGCTGTCTTCTCACCCGACAAGGAAGATGTTGACATCACGGACGACGATATGGACGCCGCGAAGGCGATTATCGAGACCCGTCTTGTAAACAAGAATATCACCGACTACGAGGTTTACACCGATTCCGACAATCACCAGATAATCGTACGTTTCCCCTGGGCGGCTGAGGAAAGCGACTTTGACGCCGCCGCCGCGGTGCAGGAGTTAGGCGAGACAGCTCTTCTCACCTTCTGCCGCAACGAGGATAAGGAAGACGTTATTTTAAGCGGCGCACAGGATATTGAACGTGCGCAGGCGGGCGTTGATGAAAACGGAAATTATGTAGTATACCTTTATTTCACCGACGCGGGTTCTTCTAAATTCGCAACCGCAACGTCCGAGCTTGTAGGAAGTAAAATTTCCATCTGGATGGACGATCAGGAAATTCAAGCCCCCACTGTTAACGAGGCGATCACAAACGGAACGGCGTACATAAACGGTATGTCGGGCTCTGAAGAGGCAAAGGCGCTTGCCGACAAGATTAACGCGGGCTCTCTCCCCTTTGCGCTGACGGTTGACGACAGCAAGCTTCAGATAATTTCGCCCTCCTTGGGCTCTGACGCATTAAGGGTTATGCTTATCGCGGGTTCGATAGCCTTCGGAATTGTCTGCCTGCTTATGATTCTGCGCTACCGTTTAAACGGCGTTGTAACCTCAATTGCGCTGTTAGGTCAGCTTTCGGGTACAATAGCCTGCATTTCGGGCTTCTTCCCGAATACAGACAGCTTTACCCTTACAATTCCGGGTATCGCGGGTATTATTCTTTCGATAGGCGTCGGCGTTGACTGTAACGTTATCGCCTCGGAGCGTATAAGGGACGAGTTTAAAAAGGGCAAAACCATTGACGGCGCTATCGACAGCGGCTTTAAGAACTCCTTAAGCGCAATTGTTGACGGTAACGTGACGATTGTTATAGTATCCGTCGTGCTAATGGGTGCTTTCGGCACGCCCGACAGCTTTATCGCCAAAATCTTCTCTCCTGTTATGTCGCTTTTAGGCTCGTCAATAACAGGCTCGATTTACTCCTTCGGCTATACCCTGCTTGTGGGCGTAATCTTCAACTTCATAATGGGTATTCTTGCTTCCAAGCTAATGCTCAAGAGTGTTTCCCAGCTTAAATTCTTAAGAAAACCCTGGCTTTACGGAGGTAAGAAAAATGCGTAATATTAATATTGATTTCAATAAAACCTTCAAAAAAGTCCTGATTGCCTACGCAGTTGTTTTCCTTGCCGGACTGGTTTTCGCCTTTATCCCCTCCTTCGGGGTTAATTTGGACATTAACTTTAAGGGCGGTACAAAAATTGCCTATGCCTATTCGGGCGATATTTCCGACAGCGATATTGAATCGACCGTCAAGGGTGTAATCGACAATTCCTTTACCGTTTCAAAAAGCACCGCCCTCGCGGGTGACACAAACACCTTTGAAATAAGCCTTGTCGGCAAGAACTCGATCTCCGCCGAAAAGCAGGAGGAGCTTACAAAGGCGCTTGAGGAAAAGTTTAAGGATAACGAAATCCTGCTCTACAACTCAAACTCGGTAAGCCCGACAATCGCGGGTACATTCTTTGCAAAAAGCCTTGTCGCCGTGCTCATTACCGCGCTTTTGGTAGTAATCTACGTCGGCATACGCTTTAAGCGCATAGGCGGTATCTCCGCGGCTCTGACCGCGCTTTGCGCACTGGTCTTCGACCTGCTTGTAACCTTTTTTGTATGCGTCTTCTTCAAGCTTCAGATAGATTCCAACTACATAGCCGTGGTGCTCACAATTCTCGGTTATTCGCTTAACGACACAATAGTTATGTACGACCGCGTACGCGAAAACGAGCGGCTTAACCCCGATATGGAAATCGGAGAGCTTGTAAACAAAAGTATAAATATGGTTAAGGTGAGGAACTTTGTCACCTCGCTTACAACCTTTATTGCGGTTATCACCATAGTTGTGGTGTCTGAGCTTTTCGGTCTTTCGACCCTCCGCACCTTTGCGATTCCGATGGCGTTCGGTATTGTTTCGGGCGGTATTTCCTCCCTCTTTATCGCAGGACCGATTTGGGTTATCTGGAAAAGGCATAAGGCAAAAAAGCTTGCCGAGGGCGGTAAAAAGAAATAATTATTTAAATAACATAGGCGGCAATTCTGCAAAAGAATTGCCGCCTATGTTTCTCGAAAAACCTGTATTTGCAATGGTTGTAGGCTGATTTTAAATATTTGATGTCGGAATAAAGACTTTAGACTTCGCTTAATCAACCCTTTATTACCTTCAAATAATCCTCATAAGCCTTTTCCCAAGCCACGTTTTCTTTAGGCTCGTAGCGCTTAAGCTCGGTCGAATCCGATACGGTTTTCCTTATCCCCGCAAAGTCGGCTATTTCGCCCAATGCGGCAAAGCAAACAGCTATATTGCCCATAACCGTCGCCTCGGACGGTCCTGCTAAAACCTCGGCGTTGCAGGCGTCCGCCGCCATTTGACAGAGCAGTCTGTCCTTTATGCCGCCGCCTAAAATGTTAATGCGGCGGTATTCCTTTTGTCCCATTTTTGAAAGCATATTAAAGGTGTGTTTATACTTCATAGCAAGGCTCTGGTAGATACAGCGCATAATTTCGGGACGGTTTTGCGGCACATACTGACCCGTGCGGCGGCAGTATTCGACCACCCGCGCGGGAAGATTGCCCGCGGTTTCAAAGGCGGGGTCGTCAACGTCGATAAAGCATTTGAAAGGTTCTGCCGAAAGCGCCTCCCTTTCAAGGGTATCAAAGCCGACCTCGTCCCCCTCGCGCCGCCATTGACGGCGGGATTCCTGAATAAGCCAGAGTCCCATTATATTTTTAAGGAAGCGCACCGTACCCTTATAACCGCCCTCGTTGGTGAAGTTTAATTCCTCCGCCTCCTTGGTGATTATCGGGTCTTTGGTCTCAATGCCGAACAGACTCCAGGTGCCGCAGCTTATGTAAACAAAATCGTCGGTAAGGCTCGGGGTCGCGACCACCGCCGACGCGGTATCGTGTTCGTTCACCGCGATAACGGGAACCTTTTTACAGCCTAATTCCTCGCATATCCCGTCGGAAAGCATACCGTAGGTCTCCCCTGCGGGAATAACCTGCGGGAAAAGGCTCTCCTTAAGTCCTAATTTCCTTATAAGCTCGAAATCCCAGTCCTTTTTATAGGGGTCGAACATATTTGTGGTGGAAACAATGCTTGCCTCCGCCTTTACCTCGCCTGTGAGCATATAGGCGAACAAATCGGGGGTAAGGAGCATTTTTTCGGCGTTTTCTAACTGCTCAGGCTCGTGATTTTTAAGATACATAAGCTGAAACAGGGTGTTAAACCGCATATGCTGTGTGCCCGTTCTCCTGTAAAGCTCGCTTTTAGAGACTGTGTCCGCAATTTCCTCGGCAATACCCTCGGTTCTAGTGTCGCGGTAATGCACGGGATTGCTTATAAGCTTGCCGCGCTTGTCTATAAGCCCGAAATCAACACCCCAGGTATCAATTCCTATCGCGTCAAAGCCGCCCTCGTTTAATGCCTTTGTAATGCCCGTCTTAATCTCGAAAAACAGCCTTAAAATATCCCAGTACATAGTCCCGCCGACGATAACGGTATCGTTGCTGAAGCGGTGGATTTCTTTCATATCAATTTTGCCGTCTTTAAGCTCGGCTAACATCGCCCTGCCGCTGGACGCGCCGAAGTCAAAGGATAACACCCTTTTCATAATCCTGCCTCCGTA
>CABVAD010000123.1 GCA_902496265.1 uncultured Oscillospiraceae bacterium | reverse complement strand
AAGCGTCCTTATTTAATACAGCCTTAAATTGCTTTTTCCTTTTCCGCCCTGCGGTAGCTCTTGGGGCTCATACCGTATTTTTCGGTAAAAATGCGGTAGAAATAGCTTGTGTTCTCATATCCCACCATAACTATTATATCCCCCACCGAAAGGGTCGTGCTTTTTAGAAGAGAAGCCGCCTTTGTAAGGCGCTTTTCCATCAGATGCTCCTTAAAGGTTTTGCCCGTTGCCTCCTTTACCGTACTGCTGACGTACGCCGCCGAAACATTACAGCGTTTTGCGACGTTATTTAAGCTGGCATTTGCGTAATTCTGCTCAACCTCGGTAAGGGCGGACATAACTATCGTATTGGGCACGGTTTCGGGCTCGCCCGTGATAAGGCAGTCGGTAAGCCCTAAAAGCTGCAAAAACAGAAGCCCCATTGTAATCTGGTTGATGTTTCGGCGGTTGGGCTGTTTGTTGACAACGCTCCAGATAAGATTTTCCATCAAATTCTGCACGGGGAGCGACTCGGTCACATTGAAGTGCATATAGCCTATCTCGTGCCCCTTGCCCGCAAGCCCCGAAAAAAGGAACTGGCTTATTTTATTGTCCGAGCCTATCATTTCAATGGCGGTGTTAAAAAACTGGGGCAGAACTATAAGGTTTATCGCTATATCGTTTAAGCCCGCGGCGTCGGTCTGGTGGCTGGCGTGCTGATTTAAAATCAATATTTCGCCCGTTTTTAAAACAACCTCCGCCGAACCGTTTATTATATGGCGCTGTGAGCCTGAACACATATATATTATTTCAACGTAATTGTGGCTGTGCTCGGGAAAGGCGATAAAGCGGGTGTTGGGTCTTATTGTGAAGAGCTTGCCCGACTCTAAAAGCTTCTGACTGTCGACAAGCGAGGGCATATTATCGGAATATACGCTCATATCAAGCGCTCCGCCGTTTAATATGCTTCTTTCTTCGTCGGTTATTTTTGAAAGCTGCTTTAAAAGCTCCCGATTCATCGGTTCTCACCCCAAAATCCGCTTTAAATTATTGCGCTCTTTTTTAAGCCTATCGCTGAAAAAGTCCTCGTATCTGAAGATTGAAAACCCGCTGAAATCAGTGATTTTGCGTGAATCCTCAACCTGTCTTTTAAGTATATCGCCCGACGACCAAAATTCCGACGGCGTATCGACTAACCTGTAAGCCGCAAGCCCTACCGCAAGCTTGACCTTGGGATTGGTAACAGTTTCCTTCCAGTTTGAAAGCGCCGTTTCAAAGGGAAGAGTCCCCTGCCCGTAATCCCAATAAAGCTGAGGCATAAGGTAATCAACATACCCTTCCTTACTTCCCCAAAGCTTTACGTCGGCAAAGCTTTTGTTAATGCAGTTGTCAATATTACCCGAAGGAGATATTCCGAAGGTTATATTTTTCCTCGCTTTAATTTCCTTATAGACCGATGAAACAAGCCCGTTTACACATTCGGTTCGGAAGCACTTAAACGTTCTGCCGCCGCCGTATTTTTGAAATGACGCCGTATCAACCGAAGCGTCCGCCGTCGGATAAAAATAATCGTCAAAATGAATCCCGTCAATATCGTAATTATCGACTATTTCAATTACTCCTCTGATAATTAACTCCCGTACCTCCGGCTCGCCCGGATTAAAATAATAATACTCGCTGTTTGCTTCCCGTTTTCCCCATTTGAAGACCTTATCAGTTCCGAGCCATTTTGCCACAGGGTCGTCGGTTGCAAAGCTGTCCGAGGTGTTATTCCCGCGGTAGGGATTCACCCACGCCTCGATTTTAAGCCCTCTTTTATGGGCTTCCTCAACCGTTATTTTTAACGGGTCAAAGGGAAAGGCGTTCTGACGGCTTTCGGTAAAATTGACCGACGAGGGAAAATACGCGCTTTTATAATACGCGTCGCCGTGGCTTCGCGCATGAACAATAACGGTATTTAAGCCGTACTCCGCGCATTTGTCGAAATATTCGCATATAGAATTTCTGAATTCCTTTTCGGTCTTACCCTTTAATATTTTCTGATATTCAAGGAACGAAATCCATACCGCCCGCTTTTCCGAGCTTTTTGACGAAACGGAAATCGGCGGTTTGGAGACCGAAGCTTCGGATTTGGACTGTTGGGGCTCGGAAACACCTTGAGAAGAAGCAGAGGACTGCGCCGCGCTCCCGGCGGCGGGTTCGGAAGAAGCCGCCTCGGTCTTTGAAGCTTCGGGCGTTTTTGAAACATCTGCCGCTTGCGAAACCGTTTCCTCGGGTATAGACTCCGCCTCGGAAATTACTGAGCTTGCTTCGGTATACTCCGTTTTACGGCCTGAATTGCAGGCGGTAAATCCGATACAGGATAAAGTGCAAAGCAAAACGCAGACAAATACTTTTATGCATCTTAAAAAACGCTTCATTTATTCGCTTCTGTTAAAAATATTGTGCTTTTTAAGCAACAGATAAAAGGGTATTCCGAAGGCGTAGCAGACTATAAGCTCGCCAAGACCTACCTCTAGCCCCGAAATCACAAAGCCCCAAACAGTAAAGCCCTCGGGCAGGAAGAAAAAGGCAATTTCAAGCCCTATTACCACCGCGTTTATGATAACGGGCGGAAGCATCGCAAGAAGCGGAAGTCCTTTAAATTTAATATTCCTTAAATAATATGTAAGTATCGCCGCGATAAGGGTCGCCGCCGTTCCGAAAATCATATCAAGCGCGTTGAAAGAGCCGATATTTGCAATAAAGCACCCGATTGTAACCCCCGGTATAGCCGCGGGTGTAAATATCGGAAGCAGGGTCAAAACCTCCGAAATGCGGAGCTGTATCGGTCCGTATGCCAACGAAAAAATATTACATAAATATGTAAGTCCGGCGTACGCGGCGGCGATAAGCGCGCCTGTCACTATAAATTCGATTTTACTTTTACGGTTTGCCATTTAGCTTCTCTCCTGAGAATGTTTTTATATGTTTTTATAATATTCAACCGCGAGACGGTCGCACCGCTCGTTTTCGGGGTGTCCCGCATGACCCTTTACCCACTCGATTTCCACCTTGTGGATTTCAAGCAGATTAAGTAAGGTCTCCCACAAATCGGCGTTAAGGGCGGGCTTTTTATCCGCCTTGCGCCAGTTGTTTTTTTGCCACGATTTTGCCCAGCCCTTGCCGATACCGTCCGCAACATATTTCGAGTCGGTCACAAGCCGCACCTCACAGGGCTCTTTTAATGCTTCAAGCGCCTTTATAACGGCGGTTAGCTCCATTCGGTTGTTGGTCGTCTGCCTTTCGCCGCCCGAAAGCTCCTTTTCGGCGCCGTTATAGCGGAGTACCGCTCCCCAACCGCCGGGTCCCGGGTTGCCCGAGCAGGCGCCGTCGGTAAAAATATCGATATGCTTCATATTTTAATACTTTCTGTAACAGCCGATAACCTTGCCGATAACGTGGGGGTCTTCGGGATAAATAGGTGAAAAATCGGGGTTTTCGGGCATAAAGATTATTTTGCCGTCCTTTACAAGCAGACGCTTTACGGTAGCGTCGTCCCCGTCCATACCTATTACAATATCGCCGCTTCGGCAAGAGGCGTTTTTATCGGCTATAATAATGTCGCCGTCCAAAATTCCCGCATCCCGCATACTAAGCCCCGAAACGCGCAGGGCGAAAAGCCCCTCTGCGTCCTTAGAGGGATACGGAATATAGTCCTCGATTTCCTCAATCGCAAGGATAGGCTGACCCGCCGTAATTTTGCCCACAACAGGCACCATTGCGGACTCATATTCGGTATCAAGCCTTATTGCCCTTGAGGATTTCGCGTCGCGTACGATATAGCCCTCTTCCTCCAGAGCGTTTAAAATCGCGTGAACCGTCGAGGTGGATTTAATACCCGTGGCGGCGCAGATTTCCCTTACCGTAGGCGGAAAGCCCGACGACATTTCCTCCACAAGAAAGCGGTAAACCTTTTCCTGCTTTTCGGTCAACGGAGTTTTTGACATAGCGCTCCTCCTATCGAACAT
>CABVAD010000122.1 GCA_902496265.1 uncultured Oscillospiraceae bacterium | reverse complement strand
ATAATTCTCGAAGCATTATTATAACAGAATTTGTCAAGTGTTTTTTAAAGGATTGGAATTATTATCCTTTAAAAACACCCGACAAATTCTGTTATAATAATGCTTCGAGAATTTTTTTGACCGTATGCTCGGTATCGCCGCAGGCGACAGTTATATCGGCATATTTTTTATAAAGCGGAAGCCGCTCGTTATATACCGTTTCAAGGGTCTCGCCCGACTTCATTGCAATGCCGCGGGTGGTTATGTTATCTACTCTGCGCTTGATTTCGTCGAGCGGAACGTCAAGATAGACTATAACTCCGTCGCGGCTGAGGTTATTCATCGCGCTTTCGGAAAAAACCGCGCTCCCACCCGTTGCGATAACGCTGTTTTCAGCGGTAAGAGCCGAGATAACCTCGCCCTCGGTTTTTAAAAATGCGTCAATACCGTCGCCGTCTATAATCTCCTGAAGCTTTCTGCCTGTCTGCTTTTGGATTAAAAGGTCGGTGTCTATAAATTCAAGCGCCGCCGTTTTTGCAAGCACCACGCCTATAGTGCTTTTTCCCGCGCCGGGCATACCTATAAGTACAATGTTACTCTTTTTCATAGCTTAATTTTTAAGACTCTGGAGAGGTGCGGGTATTCTGCCCGCACGGTCGATAAACTTTTTGGGGCTCTTGTTAAGGTTTACTTTCATAATCGGACCTGAGCCTAAAAGTCCGCCGAAATTAAGCTCCTCACCCGCCTTTTTGCCGATTGCGGGGATAACCCTTACCGCGGTGGTTTTGGAGTTTACCATACCGATTGCCGCCTCATCCGCGATAATTGACGAAATAACCTCAGCGGGGGTTTCGCCGGGTATTGCTATCATATCAAGCCCGACAGAGCAAACGGCGGTCATAGCCTCTAATTTTTCGAGCTGAAGGTCTCCCGAACGCGCCGCGTCAATCATTCCCGCATCCTCGGTAACAGGTATAAACGCGCCGGAAAGCCCGCCGACAGAGGAGGATGCCATAACGCCGCCCTTTTTGACCGCGTCATTAAGCAAAGCAAGCGCGGCGGTTGTGCCGTGAATACCGCAGGTTTCAAGCCCCATTTCCTCCAATATATGCGCTACCGAATCGCCGACGGCGGGGGTTGGGGCGAGGGAGAGGTCAACTATTCCGAAGGGAACGCCCAAACGCTTTGAAGCCTCGGTTCCGACAAGCTGACCCATACGCGTTATCTTAAAGGCGGTGCGCTTTATGGTTTCCGCGACCTGACCGAGATCCCCGTCGGGACATTTTTTAAGCGCCGCCTGAACAACGCCCGGACCTGAAACGCCGACGTGTATTACGCAGTCGGGCTCGCCCACACCGTGAAAAGCACCTGCCATAAAGGGGTTATCCTCAACCGCGTTGCAGAAAACAACCAGCTTTGCGCAGCCTATACACTCGCGGTCGGCGGTAATCTCAGCGGTCTGTCTTACAACCTCGCCCATAAGCTTTACCGCGTCCATATTAATGCCCGATTTAGTAGAGCCGATATTGACCGACGAGCAGATGTTTTCGGTGATAGACAGCGCTTCGGGAATAGAGCGGATAAGCGCCTCATCGCCCGCCGAAAAGCCCTTATGCACAAGGGCGGAATATCCGCCGATAAAGTTTACTCCCGTCGCGTCCGCCGCACGCTGGAGGGTTTTCGCGTACATCACGGGGTTGCCGCCGGTCGCCGACAAAAGGGCAATAGGCGTTACCGAAATGCGTTTGTTAATAATCGGAATACCGTATTCGCGCTCTATGTTTTCGCCTGTCTCAACAAGCTTTCCCGCAAGGCGGGTGATTTTCTCGTAAACCTTGTCGCATGAGCGTTTAATGTCGGAATCCGCGCAATCGAGAAGGGAAATACCCATTGTAATTGTGCGTATGTCAAGATTTTCCTCGGAAATCATATTAATGGTTTCCATTATGTCGTTAATGTTAAGCATATCCTACCTCTTTAAATGCGGTGCATTGAATTAAAAATGTCCTCATGCATAACCCGTATGTCGAGATTATTCTCTGTTCCGAGCGCTTTCATCTTATCCGAATATTCGGTAAAGGAGCAGTTTAGCCCGCCAATCTCTGTAAGCATTACCATTACAAACATATCCTGCAGGACCGACTGGGTAATATCCACAATATTAGCGCCGCAGTCCGCACAGACAGCGCTCACCTTTGAAATAATGCCCACGGCGTCCTTGCCGATAACCGATACTACTGTTTTCATTTTTGTTTCACCCTTCGAAAATACTGTTTTTATTTTAACATACTTTTCCTCTGATATCAAGCAATATCCTTTTTATTGTATTTATAAAACGCGGCGGCAATGCCGATTGCCGTAAAAATAAGACCTACAGCCAGATATTTTAGCTCAATTTGACCGTTTGCAATTATGTCCGTGCCGTCGGTATAGCCGAAGGGCGTAAAGAATTTTAAAAACTCCGCCTTTTCGGTAAGATTTGCAATTATGTTAAGGAAATAAAACAGCGCGGCGGCACCGAGACCTATTCCCGCGGAATTAGAGCTTATAAACGCCGAAGCCCCGAAGCAAATAGCACAGGTTTCAAGATGCATTATAAAATATGCGAGGAACATAAGGAATAATTTGTATATATCCGGCTTTTCGCCTATGCTTAAAACCGAAAGTGCGGTAACACCTGCGGCCGTGAGATTAAGGAGTATAAGCTCAAAAACCGCCGCGCGGAGCTTTCCGAAAACTACAGCCGTGCGGCTTATCGGGTGGGTAAGGAGAAATTCCGCAGTATGCTCCTTTTCCTCCTTTGAAAGGGCGGAAATGCCTAAAAGCGCCGCAAAAAACGCACCTCCGAGTCCCAAAACATTCCCGCACTCAACGGCAAAAAAGCCCGAAAACTCGCCGAAATTGATTTTATCCATACCGAATGCCGCCGAAAAGCTGCCCATATTTGCAAACATTCCGCTGATTTCGGTCATCTGACTGCCCATTTGAGGGTAAATGAGAACGCAAAGTCCCATCATAAACGCGATTATCGCCGCCCAAATAATAAGGCTGTTTTTGCCTGCTTTAAGCTCGTGCTTTATAACAGTCATTTATTCTTCTCCTCTCCGTAGTAGTGCATAAATATTTCTTCTAAATCGGGTTCGGCTATATTAACGTCTGTAATCGGAAGCCTTGAAAGAGCGCTTAGCAGTGCGGACGGACTACCGCTGTATAAAAAGCTTAAGGTATCGCCGTTTTGCTTTACGTCTTTAACGCCGTCAAGTGCGGGCGGGTCGGATATTCCCCGCAGGGTCACCCGCTTTGCCTCGGTATGCCCGATATTACGGGTGCTGTCGCAGACGAGTATTTTTCCGTCCCTTATAACGGCGGCTCGTTTGCAGTAGCGCTGAACCTCGGAAAGAATGTGAGAGGAAAGGAAAACGGTTGTGCCGTTTCCGTTTAATTCCTTTAAAATCGCGTAAAATTCGCGTTGCATAAGCGGGTCAAGCCCGCTTGTCGGCTCGTCGAGTATGCAAAGCCGAGGACTGTGCTGTAACGCACAGACTACCGATACCTTTTTGCGGTTGCCGAGGGACAGCTCCTTTATTTTTTTATCGGTATCGAGCTGTAAGCGCTCGCACAGACCCTTTGCAGAGTCCGAGCAGTCCTTTTTGCGGAGATCCGCCGAAAGCTTTATAACCTCGCGCACCCGCATATCGGGGTAAAACGCCGCCTCTGAGGGCATATAGCCTACCTCGCTTAATATTTCGGTTTTATGCTTTGTTACGTCCTTTCCGAAAATCTCCGCCGTTCCCGAGGTGGGGCAGATAAGCCCTAAAAGGGTGCGAATAGTTGTGCTTTTGCCCGCTCCATTAGGACCTATGAAGCCGAAAAAATCGCCCTCTTCAACCTGTAGGTTAATCCCGTCAATTCCCCTTACCTTGCCGTAGAACTTTACAAGCGAATCCGTTTTAATTACATTCATTGCTTTGCCGCTCCTTTTACGGTGATTTAATTCATTATACTTAATACATACTCAATAAGCAAG
>CABVAD010000121.1 GCA_902496265.1 uncultured Oscillospiraceae bacterium | reverse complement strand
ACATACTTGTCCGAATAATAAAATTCTGCAGCTTCATCAATGCATCTGGGCAAAATATGTGATTATGAAAGGTCTGGCAATACACGGTTATAACCGACGGGGCGGTTTTTTGGGGTTTGCGCTCAAAATAATGCGGCTTATGCCCGATCGGTTCTTAGTAAAACACGGCTTGAAACAGGTTTATAAATACCGAGATAAAAATACGGATTATTATTGCAATTTTTTAGGCAGGGCGGTTTTTAAAAATGCAATCTATAAAAAGGAGTATTTTGAAGAAACCGAATATGCCCCGTTTGAAAAGGTTGAGCTAAAGGTTCCGCTAAAGCTGCATGAGTTTTTGAGTGAAAGATTCGGGGATTATATGAAACCTCCGTCTCCCGACCGAATAAAATGGGAGCAGCATGCGTCGGAGTGGGACTTTGATAAACAGTACAAGGCAGGTTTGGGAACCTACGCTGATGAGATTAAACTGATATAGACGGAGGATAAATTTTGAGTAAAGCCGAAGTTTTGGTTACTGCCATGCACCAAACCGATTTCAGTAAATATTATGAAATGAATCTCAGGACTGACGCGGTTATTGCAAATCAGGCGGACTGTAACGGCGTGAAAGCAGAAATAATAAACGGCCATACCGTAAAATTGGTTACAACCGATACACGGGGACTAAGCCTAAACAGAAACACAGCAATCGCGAATATCGGCACGGATACCGAATATATTATATTTGCAGATGACGATTTACGGTTTTATGATAGCTATGAGCAGACGGTTATTGCCGCTTTTGAAAAAGAGCCGCGGGCAGATGCGATAAAGTTCAATTTAAAATGCGTATCAGAACGAAAAATCGCTATGAGACCGATAATAGACTTTCACAGGGCAACACGCCGTGAAGTCACAGCGTGGGGTGTGTGCGGACTTGCTATTAAAGCCTCTGTTTTAAAAAACAGCGGATTATATTTTAATGAAAGATTCGGAACAGGTACGGAAAACTACTGCGGTGAGGATTCAATCTTTTTGCAGGAATTGTTTAAACATAAAATAAAGGTTTACGCCTCGCCTGAGTACATTGCAGAAATCGATCAATCAGATTCAAGCTGGTTTGAGGGATATAACGAAAGGTATTTTACCGTCAGCGGAATGGTTCTGTCCGAAATTTATCCGATACTTTGCTACCCTCTTATAATAAGGAGCGCATATAAATTTACCAAACGCGATAGATGCAAGCTTCCGTTTTTTAAAATACTGAAATGCTACTATAAAGGAATCAAAAAGAATGAATCTGAACGCAGAATATCCAAAGGTATTAGTAATAAGCAATAACTGCTTTTCTAAAACCGATTCAAACGGCAGAACACTCGGTAATTTTTTTGCAGGCTGGCCAAAGGATAAACTGGCGCAGTTTTACATACAAAACGCATACCCCGACTTTGATATTTGCGATAATTTTTTCAGGGTGACCGATTCGCAGGCGCTTAAGTCGGTTTTCGGGAAAATCCGAGGCGGAAGGATTCAAAAAAACGACTGCGGCAATACGCCTGCAATCCCTGTTACGCCGCCGAAAAAGCGAAAGCGTAATGCCCTTACAATGCTTGCAAGAAACATAATTTGGAAAATCGGAAGATGGAAAAAAAGCGGGTTTGATTTATGGGCAGATGATTTTTGTCCGCAGGCGGTTTTGCTGCAGGCGGGAGACAGTTCTTTTATGTTCGCCCTTGCAAGGAAAACGGCTGAAAAATACTCGGTTCCGCTTTTTATTTACAACAGCGAGGGATATTATTTCAAAAATTTCGACTATTTCAGAGCGAAGGGTACAGCGCACCTTTTCTATCCGATTTTCCGTGCCGATTTTTGCAGGGAATTCAGAAAAACACAAAAGTCTGCGGCTTTTAACTTTTATTTATGCAACGGATTAAAGAAAGCATATGACAAAGAATTCGGCACTCCGAGCGCTGTGATTTACACCTCTACCGCGCTTAAACCGCTTGGAAACACCCCTTTGCACGGCGGTTTTACGGTTTCCTATCTCGGAAATTTAGGGGTTGGGCGGCACGAAGGACTTATTGAAATCGCAAACGCTCTGCAAAGCATATCGGAAAATTACTATCTTGACGTTTACGGAAAAATTCCTGACGAAAGCGTTAAATCGGCGTTTGACGGCTGTAAGGGTATCAGATACCGCGGATTTCTTTCTTATAATGAAGTTATCGAAGTGATGAAAAACAGTGATTTGCTTGTTCATACCGAAAGCTTTTCGGAATTTTATAAAGAAGATTTAAAGTTTGCATTTTCGACAAAAATCGCGGACAGTCTGGCAAGCGGAAAATGCTTTTTGCTTTTTGCTCCCGAGACGGTTGAAAGCTATAAATATTTGGAAGAGAATCAGCTTGCTTATACTGTCAATTCGCCGAAAAAATTGCAAAAGACTTTGCAGCTGCTCTCAAGCAGTCAGAAGGCGCGTGAAAAATATACCGAAAACGCTTTAAAGGCAGTTGAATTGAATCACTCACTTGAAAAGAACAGAAAGTATTTCATAAATATTATAAGTAAAACGGTAGGTGAGACCGATGAAGGTTCTTCAGATTAACTGCGTTTACAAAAAGGGCAGCACGGGAAAAATTACATATGATTTGCATACGGCGTTAACCGAAAAGGGGATTGAGTCTGTTGTCTGCTACGGCAGAGGGGAAAAGATAAATGAGAGGGGCGTTTACAAAACCAGCGATGAGCTTTATTCCAAAGCAAATAGCTTTTTATCAAGAATTACGGGAATTATGTACGGCGGCTGCTTTTTTTCGACAAATAAGCTTATTTCGGTCATTAAAAAGGAAAAGCCCGATATTGTTCATTTGCAGTGCGTCAACGGGGACTTTGTCAATATCTACAGGCTTGTCGGGTGGCTGAAAAAGCACAGCATTAAAACAGTGATTACTCTCCACGCGGAGTTTATGTTTACCGCAAACTGCGGATATTCTTATGACTGCGAAAAATGGAAAACGGGCTGCGGGAACTGTCCGAGCTTCAGAAGTGTGACTAAATCGCTTTTCTTTGACAGGACGGCGGTCTCCTATAAAAAAATGAAAAAAGCCTTCGACGGCTTTGACAAAAATCTGATTGTCGCCTCGGTTTCCCCGTGGCTTATGGAAAGGGCAAAGCAATCGCCCGTATTAAGCGGCAAAAATCATACGGTTGTTATGAACGGACTTGATACCGATGTATTTCATATTTATGACGGCGGACGGTTAAGAAAAAAGTACGGTATTACCGATGAAAAAATCATTTTTCACGCAACGCCGAATTTTACAGATGATCCCAAGCATATAAAGGGCGGAAATTATATAATTTCCTTGGCAAAAAGGCTTAAAGATGTTAAAATATTTGTCGCGGGGGAGCATAAAGCAGGGATTGAGGTTCCCGAAAATATAGTACTGCTTGGGAAAATCTCGGATCAACGCGAGCTTGCAGAGCTTTACAGTATGGCTGATGTGACCGTAATCACAAGCAGGCGGGAGACCTTTTCGATGGTTTGTGCCGAAAGCCTTTGCTGCGGCACGCCTGTTGTAGGCTTTAAAGCGGGGGGGCCCGAAACAATATCTCTTACCGATTACAGCGCATTTACAGATTACGGAAATATTGACGGACTGTGTGAACTCGTCAATACTATGCTTTTAAAAAAATCTTTATCGTCTCAAATATCAGCCGCAGGCAAATCGGTCTACGGTAAGGAGCGTATGAGAGACGAAACGATTAACATTTACAATATGCTACTGAAAGGAAAAACAACGTGTCAACAGTGAACGAACAGAGAATAAATAAATTCATTGCATTGGAATATATCTTATGCGGCGTGATAATTCTTGCAACATTACTTCAAGAATCAGCGATTGCGTCTAATGCCTTTATGATGTCGTTTTTAATACTTGTTGTTTACTATCTCAAGCTTATATTTTCAGATGCAGCAAGAGATTTTTTACCTCTGACATTGTTGATTGTGGCTGTTTCTTTTTTATGTATTT
>CABVAD010000120.1 GCA_902496265.1 uncultured Oscillospiraceae bacterium | reverse complement strand
GCGGTGAGAAATAATGGTATTCGGAAAAAATAAAAACGATATGTGGCTTATAGCGGGGCTCGGTAACCCGGGGCTTCAGTATGAGAAAACAAGGCATAACGCGGGCTTTATGGCGGCGGAAAGATTAGCGGAAAAGCACGGCGCGCAGTTTAACAAGCATAAATTTGAGGCGGTTTATGCGGACTTTAAGATAAAGGATAACCGTATCTTGCTTGCAAAACCCCAGACCTATATGAACAACTCGGGCAGTGCGGTGACGGGACTTATGAACTTTTACAAAATCCCCGCCGACCGCCTGATTGTTATGTTCGACGATATTACCCTTGATGTCGGGAAATTAAGGCTCAGAAGAAAGGGCAGTCACGGCGGGCATAACGGAATAAAGGATATAATCGAGCTTACCGGAACAGACGAGATTATGCGTATAAAAATCGGCGTAGGGGAGCGGGAAAACCGTGATTACGATTTAAAGGACTGGGTTTTAGGCAAAATACCCACAGAGCAGATGGCGGAGCTTGACAAGGCTCTTGACAGAGCGGCTCTGGCGGCGGAGGAAATCATAACCCGCGGAATAGACTCCGCGATGAACAAATATAACGGATAATATGAAATTTATAAACGAAATACTGAAAAAAGACCCCGATTACAGCGGGCTTTTGCAGTCGGTGCAAAAAGAACGCTTACCCCTTGTCTGCACGGGGCTTTCAATGATTCACAAGGCGGCGGTCGCGGCGGCGCTTTACGGGGATACGGGACGGAAAATCGCGGTTATTACCCACGATGAGGCGTCGGCAAACGAACTTCGGGACGATTTAAGGTCGTTGGGGCTAAACTGCTTAAACTTCCCTTCGCGCGATTACTGCATAGGTCCGCTTTCGGGCTACTCAAAGGAATACGAGCACAAAAGAACCGATACCCTGTCTAAGCTTTTGGACGGGGATTTTGACGCGGTTACAATATCCCTTGACGCGGCGGTGCAGTACACCGTACCGCCCGAGAAATTAAGCCGCGCCCGCTTTACCCTGAAAACAGGGGACAGCGCGGATATTTCAGAGCTTTCGGGACGGCTTATCTCGGCGGGCTATGTAAGGAGCGAGCTTTGCGAAGGCGCGGGGCAGTTTTCGGTTCGCGGCGGAATTTTCGATGTTTTCCCCGTTAATTCCGAACAGCCCTGCCGTATCGAGTTTTGGGGGGACGAGATCGACAATATTTCGTATTTTGATACCGAAACCCAAAGAAGAACGGACAATACCGAAAAAATAGAAATCACCCCCGCCTGCGAGGTGGTCTTTGAGCCGCAGGAGCTGATAATCAGACTTGAATATTATCTTAAAACCGCAATAGGATTAACCGAAAAGCAAAGGTCGGTTATTTTAAAGGATACAGAGGCGCTTAAAAACGGAATTGAATTTTCCTGCGACCGCTATATTCCCCTTATTTTCGAGGGCGGCGAGACGGTATTCGACTATATTTCGGACGCGCTGATTATTGTCAGCGAGAGCGGCGGTATTAACGATAGGTTTAAGTCAATGGCGGTTCAGCAGTCTGCGGATACAGAAGCTTACCTTGCAGAGGGTTACCTTTCGGAAAAAACCGCGGGGCTGTGGCTTGATAAAACCGACTTCTGGAGCTGTGTTCCGGGCGCTGTAATAATGGAAAACTTCCCGCGCAATTCCTATGAGCTAAGGCCTCGCGACATTATTAACTTTAACTACAAGCGTTCCACCGCCTGGAGCGGCGATATTAAGGTGCTTACCGAGGATATTTCCTTTATAAGAGAAACAAAGGGCGCTGTGGTAATTTTGGCGGGTGAGCGGCGTGCGGCGCAGGTGTTAAACGCGGAGCTTAACGAAAAAGGAATAAACAGCAGCTTTAGTGAATCGCACGATTTTACGCCGTCGGGTGTAACCGTTACTGTCGGCGGACTTTCGGGCGGGTTTGAAATCCCGTCCTGCCGATTTATGCTTATAACCCACCGTTATATCGCTTCTGATGGCAAAAGGAAAAAAGCCAGACCCAAAAACGGGCAGGAGATAGGCTCGCTTGACGAGCTTAGAACGGGCGACTACGTTGTTCACGAATCCCACGGAATAGGTGTTTTTGACGGGATTAAACGCATTACAAACGGCGGTGTTACAAAGGATTATATTAAGATTAATTACGCCAAGGGCGATGTGCTTTACGTGCCTGTTACCCAGCTTGATTTGGTGTCAAAATATATCGGCGCGGCGACCGACGGCGGGATAAAGCTTAACCGTTTGGGCGGTACGGAATGGCAGAAGACGAGAAAACGCGTCAAGGCGGCGGTGCGGGATATGGCGAAGCAGTTAACCGCGCTCTACGCCAAGCGAATGTCGGTAAAGGGCTACGCCTTCAGCCCCGATACCGACCTACAGAACGATTTTGAACGCCGCTTTGAGTATGACGAGACCGACGATCAGCTTCGCTGTATAAACGAGATAAAGCGGGATATGGAGAGGGAAGTGCCTATGGATAGACTGCTCTGCGGCGATGTCGGATTTGGCAAGACCGAGGTGGCCCTGCGCGCGGCTTTTAAGTGCATAAGCGAGGGCAAGCAATGCGCCCTGTTAGTTCCCACAACCATTCTTGCAATGCAGCATTACAATACGATTGTCCGCCGTTTCGGGGATATGCCCGTGACGGTGGGGCTGCTTAACCGATTTGTACCGCCAAAGGAGCAGACGAGGATTATAAACGACCTTAAATGCGGCAGGCTCGATATGGTGGTCGGCACTCACAGGCTTATTTCAAAGGATATTTCCTTTAAAAATATCGGGCTTGTGATAATTGATGAAGAACAGCGGTTCGGAGTCGCGCAAAAGGAACGGCTAAAGGAGCTTTACCCCTTTGTGGATATTCTTACCCTTAGCGCAACCCCAATTCCCCGCACCCTTAATATGGCGCTTTCGGGGCTTAGGGATATGTCCTCAATTGACGAAGCGCCGGGCGACCGCCACCCCGTGCAGACCTATGTGCTTGAATATAACGCGGGGGTCATTACCGACGCGATAAACAAAGAGGTGCGCCGCGGGGGACAGGTTTATTATCTTCACAATCGGGTTGAGAGTATTGAACGCTGTGCGGCTTCTCTTAAGGCGAGACTGCCCGATATTAATATCGGAATAGCCCACGGACAGATGAGCGAGGACGAGCTTACCGAGGTATGGCGAAAGCTTATTGAACACGAAATCGATTTGCTTGTCTGCACCACCATAATCGAGACGGGGGTTGACGTGCCTAATGCTAACACCCTTATAATCGAGGAGGCGGACAAAATGGGGCTTGCCCAGCTCCATCAGCTAAGGGGCAGGGTAGGCCGCTCGCCCCGCCGTGCCTACGCCTATTTCTGCTTTAGAACAGGAAAACAGCTTTCGGACGTTGCCGCAAAGCGACTTGAGGCAATACGCGAGTTTACCGAGTTCGGCTCGGGCTACAAAATAGCGCTCCGGGACCTTGAAATAAGGGGAGCGGGCAGTATTTTGGGCGGCGACCAGCACGGAAATATGGAGTCGGTCGGGTACGATATGTACTTAAAGCTTTTAAACGAGGCGGTAAACGAGGAAAACGGCGCGCCGACAGAAGACGATATTCCCTGCACGGTTGACCTTAATATTTCGGCACATATACCCGAAAGATATATCGAGTCGCTCCCCGCAAGGCTCGGGATTTACAAGCGAATAGCGGCTATTAAGAACGACGACGACGCGAGCGACGTTATAGACGAGCTGTGCGACCGCTTCGGCGAGCCGCCCGCGGCGGTTATGGGGCTTATCGATATTGCGATATTAAGGAATAAAGCGGCGGCGGCTAAAATTACCGAGATTACGGGCACGGCGAATACCGCCATACTGCATATAACCTCAATCGAACCCGAGGTTATGCATAAGCTTTCGGATTATTTCGGCAACCGCTTTTCGCTTAATGCGACCGAAAAACCTGTATATACCGTAAGGCTTAAAAAGGGGCAGAAAATGTCCGACCTTGCGGCGGAGCTTTCGGCG
>CABVAD010000119.1 GCA_902496265.1 uncultured Oscillospiraceae bacterium | reverse complement strand
AGAGTCGAACCCGTAACGGGTTCGACTCTCGCCAGCCTAAAAACACTAAAGCCCTCGGCAAAACCGAAGGCTTTAGCAATTTTGAAAAAAGCTTCAAAAACAATTCAATTATTCGGCTGTGGCCTCAGCGTTTTCCTCTGCGGGAGCCGCTGTTTCGTCCGAAGACTCAAAAACAACCTCGTCAGCGGCGTCAGGGGCAGACTCCTCTGCGGGCTCGCTGTCCTCAAGCAGAGCGCGGATAGAAAGGCTTACGCGCTTCTTTTCGGGGTCAACGGCTATTATCTTTGCGTCAACTTCCTGACCGACAGTAAGCTCGTCCTGCGGCTTTGCGACGTGCTTATTCGCAATCTGAGAAATGTGGATAAGACCGTCGATACCCGGAATTATGCGGGCAAACGCACCGTATGTAGTCATACTTACAACGGTAACCTTAACGGTATCGCCGACCTTGTAGTTATTCTCGAAAATAACCCACGGGTTATCCTCGGGCTTTCTGTAGCCGAGAGAAATCTTCCTCTTTTCGGGGTCGAGCGCCTTGACGTAAACCTCAACGGTATCGCCGACAAGCACAACCTCCGACGGATTCTTAATTCTCTGCCACGAGAGCTCGGAAATGTGAACCATACCGTCCACACCGCCGATATCGACAAACGCACCGTAGCTTGTAAGGGACTTGACAACGCCTGTGAAACGGTCGCCGACAGCGATGGTTTCCCAAATCTTGTCCTCAGCCGCCTTGCGCTGTTCTTTTAAGACGCTGCGGATAGAGCCGACGGCTCTGCGGCCGCGGCCGATTTCGATAATGCGGAAGGAAACCTCCTTGCCCTTAAGCTCCTCAAGAGATTCGCCCCTTGAAGCGGTTGCCTGTGACGCGGGAATGAACACTCTGATGCCGTTCGAATAAGCGACAACGCCGCCCTTAATAACGTCCTTTACAAAGCCTGTAACGATTTCGCCCGAATCCTTGGCGGCAACAATATTATCCCAACCGGCGATAGCATCGTAGCGGCGCTTTGAAAGCATTGCAGTTCCTTCCTGATCGTTGATTTTCATGATGATAAGATTGAGCTTATCGCCCGCCTTAACTTCATCCATAAGCTTCACATCAGGCTCGGAAGAGAATTCGTCCGCGGTGACATAGCCCGTAACTCCTCTGCCGATGTCCACCGTGATTTCGGTAGGATTGACAGCGATAACCGTACCGCAAACCTTCTGATCCCCCGTTAAGCCGCTTAGAGAAGCCTCAAATGCTTCCTCATCCGTCATTTCCTCGAAGCTTTTTTGAACAGGTTCTTTTACCTCCGCCTGTTCTTCAACCGGTTGTAAATTTTCCGACATGGTTTTAATAACCTCCTTTATAATACCTGCGGGCGTAGACGCGCCTGCAACAACTCCAGCCGAACCGCAGCCTGTAAAATCGATGTCAGAAAGCTCCTCTGCCGTTTCAACAAGATAGGTTCTGCCGCATTTCTCCCTGCACACGTCAAAAAGCTTTGCCGTGTTTGAGCTGTGCCGTCCCCCGATGACAACCATCACATCGTTTTTTTCGGACAGCTCGCGGGCTTCCTGCTGGCGCATAGAAGTTGCATTACATATTGTATCAAAAATTTCCGCGTTTGTACATACTTTTTTTAAAATATTTCGGCATTTTATAAAAATTTTTTCATTAAATGTTGTTTGTGAGACCAAAATCGCGCTTTTTTCGGCGAAATTTTCCTTTTCTTCCAGTAAATTTGTCAGTTCCTCCTCATCTGAGAAGACGAAAACCTCCCCCGTGCAATGGCCGACAATGCCCTTGACCTCCTGATGAGAAGCGTCTCCCGCGATTAGTGTGATGCATCCCTCATTGCCTTTTTTTGCGACAATAGCGTGAATTTTTGCTACAAAGGGGCAGGTGGCATCTTCGGTCTTTACACCTGATTCTTTCGCCCTTTCGGTCACGCTCCGTTCTACCCCGTGGGATCGTATAACAAGGGTTTCCCCTTCCCCTACCTCGTCGGGCGACTCTACTATTCTTACTCCCCTGCCCTTTAACTCCTCGACAAGCTGTGGATTGTGAATAATCGGACCGAGGGTGCATACTCTCTCGCCCTTTTCAAGCAGGTCGTAAACCGACTGCACCGCGCGGTTTACCCCAAAGCAAAATCCCGCGGTTTTTGCAAGCGTTATCTTCAATTTTCCGCCCTCTTTTCGTTTACTATTTTTAAAATAAGCTCAACCGATTCTTCAAGATTGCAGTCGGTGGTGTCCGCAAGCACCGCGTCCTCCGCCCGCTTTAATGGCGCGATAACCCTGTGCATATCGTCATAGTCGCGCTTTACCATATCGTCGTAAACCTCTTTAAAGGTGACATTTTCGCCCTTTTCTTTAAGCTCTCTGAGTCTTCTCTCAGCACGAACCTCGGCGGAGGCGGTAAGATAAATTTTAACCTCAGCGTCGGGCAGAACAACCGTGCCTATGTCCCTGCCGTCCATAACGACATTGTTCTCCCTCGCAAGCTTTCTTTGCATTTCGAGTAAAAAGGCACGCACCTGCGGTTTTGCGGAAACCGCCGACGCCATCATAGAGGCGGCGGGGGTGCGTATCTCGCTTGATACATCTCTGCCGTCAAGGTAAACCCTCTGCTCGCCGTCCTTAAAGCGGATATCCACCGCCGTTTCGGCTAAAATGCCGTCAATATCGCAGTTAAGCGAGGTATCTGCGCCCGCCAACGAAAATTTAAGTCCCACCGCGCGGTAAAGCGCACCCGTGTCTACATAAATAAAGCCGAGCCTTTTTGCCGCAAGGCGTGAAATACTGCTTTTGCCCGCTCCCGCCGGGCCGTCTATTGCTACCGAAATCATATTAATACTCCCTTTTGTTATTGTTCAGGCGTTTTTGCCCGCTGCAAAGCCTGTTGAAAAGGCGATTTGCAGATTAAAGCCGCCTGTGTAGGCGTCGGCGTCGATTATCTCACCCGCGAAATAAAGCCCCTTTACAAGCTTTGATTCCATTGTCGAGGGGTTAATCTCCTTTACCGAAATACCGCCGCCCGTGATTATTGCCTCCTCAATCGGCCTGAAGCCCGTAATATGAAGCGGCAAGGCCTTAATAACTCTGCAAAGCTCAGCCCGCATTTCGCGGCTGATCTGATTGACCTTGAGCGACGGCTCAATACCCGACAAAGCTATTATAACCGAAATAATGCTTTTCGGCAGTAATTTATCAAGCGAATTTGCAAAATCCTTGTTCTTTTCTTCATCAAAATCCCGCAAAATACGGCTGTCGAGCTGTTGCTCGGAGAGCGCGGGCTTTAAGTCTATATAAGCGGTGTAAGCAGTTTTGCCCATTTTCCGCATATGCGCCGACGCGCTTAAGGTAAGCGGCCCCGATATTCCGAAATGGGTGAAAAGCATTTCGCCAAGCTCCGAAAAAACAGGCTTTTTCTTTCCCTCCTCAAAGACCGAAAGGGTTACATTTTTAAGGGATAGCCCCGCGAGTCTTGAGCAAAAGCCCTCGTGCACCGTAAGGGGAACAAGCGACGGCTTAAGTTCCGTAAAGGTGTGCGACAGCTCTTTTGCCATTTTGTAGCCGTCCCCCGTAGAGCCTGTAAGCGGGTAGGACATTCCGCCAGTGGCTAAAATCACGCTGTCGGCGGGATAAATTTCGCCGCCCCCGTTCTTAACCCCCGTCACCGCGCCGTCACTTACAATTATTTTTTCCGCAACTCCGCGAACAAGCTTAACTCCGCTTTTTTTGACCGCCCCCACAAGGGCGTCCACGATATCCACAGCCTTGTCCGAAACAGGAAAAACCCTGTTTCCCCGCTCGGTTTTAAGCGGAACGCCCAAGGACTCAAAAAGCCGCATTGTGTCAAATGATGAAAAGCCCGAAAATGCGGAAAACAGAAATTTCCCGTTCTTCGGCACATTGGCGATAAGGGTATCAATATCACAGTTGTTAGTGACATTGCAACGCCCCTTACCTGTTATCATAAGCTTTCTTGCGGGCCGCTCGTTTTTTTCGATAACGGTTATTCTGGCTTTACCTTGATATTTAAGAGCGGCGCTGTAAGCCGCCAAAAGTCCCGCCGCACCGCCGCCAGAC
>CABVAD010000118.1 GCA_902496265.1 uncultured Oscillospiraceae bacterium | reverse complement strand
AAACAGATGAAAATAATCAAAAGAAGCGGCGCAGAGGTTGATTTTGACGCTAAGAAAATTGAGATAGCGGTTAAAAAAGCCAATGAAAGCGTTGTTCCAAGCGAGCGTATGTCGGACATTCAGATAAAGCGTATCGCTGAGGACGTTGAGAGCGCGGCGGTAAATGTCAACAGGTCTTTAGGTGTTGAGGAAATACAGGATATGGTAGAGGATCAGATTATGAACCAGCGCGCCTTCAGCGTTGCGCGCCGTTACATAACCTACCGCTATCAGCGTGCGCTTGTCAGAAAGTCAAACACCACAGATGAGCAGATTTTAAGCCTTATCGAATGTAATAACGAGGAAGTAAAGCAGGAAAATTCCAACAAGAACCCTACCGTCAACAGCGTTCAGCGCGACTATATGGCGGGCGAGGTCAGCAAGGATATAACAAAGCGTCTGCTTCTTGATTCGGATATTGTCGAGGCGCACGAGCAGGGACTTATCCATTTCCACGACGCGGATTATTTCGCACAGCATATGCACAACTGCGACCTTGTAAACCTTGAGGATATGCTCCAGAACGGTACGGTTATCAGCGGCACGCTTATTGAAAAGCCGCACAGCTTTTCCACCGCCTGCAATATCGCCACCCAGATTATAGCGCAGGTCGCCTCCTGCCAGTACGGCGGTCAGAGCATAAGCCTTGCGCATTTAGCGCCGTTTGTTGATATAAGCCGCAAGAAAATATATTCAGACGTATGCGACGAGTTCCGCGATATAGGCGCTCCGCTTGATGAGGAAAAGGCAAGGGAAATCACCGAAAAGCGTCTTTTAAAGGAGATTTCCAAGGGCGTTCAGATGATACAGTATCAGGTAGTCACCCTTATGACCACAAACGGTCAGGCTCCGTTTGTCACGGTGTTTATGTATCTTAACGAGGCAAAGAACGAGCAGGAGAAGAACGACCTTGCCCTTATTATCGAAGAGGTTTTAAAACAGCGTTATCAGGGAGTTAAAAACGAGAAGGGTGTTTGGATTACTCCCGCGTTCCCGAAGCTTATCTATGTTCTTGAGGAAGACAATGTCACAGAGGGCAGCAAGTATTGGTATTTAACAAAGCTTGCCGCTAAATGCACCGCGAAGCGTTTAGTACCCGATTACATTTCCGAAAAGGTAATGCTTAAGAACAAGGTTGATAAAAACGGCGACGGTCATTGCTACACCTGCATGGGCTGCCGCAGCTTCCTTACTCCTTATGTGGACGAAAACGGCAAGCCTAAGTATTACGGCCGCTTCAATCAGGGCGTTGTAACCGTAAATCTTGTGGATATAGGGCTTTCCGCCGAAAAGGATATGGATAAATTCTGGGAGATTTTCGACGAGCGTATGGAGCTTTGCCACAGAGCGCTTCAGGCGCGTCACGAGCGTCTTACGGGTACCGTTTCGGACGCCGCTCCCATACTCTGGCAGTACGGCGCGCTCTTAAGGCTTAAAAAGGGCGAGACTATCGATAAGTATCTCCACGGCGGATATTCAACCCTATCCCTCGGCTACGCGGGACTTTGGGAATGTGTTTACAGTATGATAGGCAAAAAGCTTACCGAACCCGAGGGCGAGGAATTCGGGCTTAAGATTATGAAAAAGCTTAACGAATACACCGCTAAATGGAAGGCGGCGGAGAATATCGACTACTCGCTGTACGGTACTCCCCTTGAAAGCACGACCTATAAGTTTGCGAAATGCCTGCAAAAGCGCTTCGGTAACATTAAGGGCGTGACCGACAGGAACTATATAACCAACAGCTACCACGTTCACGTCACCGAGGATATTGACGCGTTCGACAAGCTGGCGCTTGAGTCTAAGTTCCAGGCGTTGTCGCCCGGCGGCGCTATCTCCTATGTTGAAGTGCCGAATATGCAGAACAATATTGAAGCGGTGCTTTCGGTTATGCAGTTTATTTATGACAATATTATGTATGCCGAGCTTAACACCAAGAGCGACTACTGCCATAACTGCGGCTTCGACGGCGAGATTGAGATTAAGGAAAACGAGGACGGTAAGCTTGTCTGGCGCTGTCCTAACTGCGGAAATACCGATCAGGACAAGATGAATGTTGCCCGCCGCACCTGCGGTTATATCGGCACTCAGTTCTGGAATCAGGGCAGAACGCAGGAAATTAAGGAAAGAGTATTGCATCTGTAAATTTAGATATCAGACGTTAGAGGGACGGTGTCCGCACCGTCCCATACTTATATTTTTTCGGTGGGTTTCAAATGAATTATGCGGCACTTAAAAAATTTGATATTGCAAACGGTCCGGGGGTGAGGGTTTCGCTTTTTGTAAGCGGCTGCCGCCATCACTGCAAAAACTGCTTTAACCGCGAAGCGTGGGATTTTGGCTTCGGCAAGCCATTTACGGAAGAAACCGAAAAGGAAATACTCGCCGAGCTTGACAAGGATTATATAACGGGTCTGTCGCTTTTGGGCGGTGAGCCGTTCGAGCCCGAGAACCGCGCGGCTTTAACCGAGCTTGTTAAAAAGGCTAAGGAAAGAAATCCGCAAAAGCAGATTTGGTGCTATACGGGATTTGAGTTTGAAATGCTCACCGAGCCTACCGCACTTAAACTGCTTTCTCTGATAGATGTGTTGGTGGACGGAAAATTTGTCGAAGACCTTAAAAGCCCCGACCTTATTTTCCGCGGCTCGTCGAACCAGAGAATACTGGACGTTAAAAAGTCGCTTGAAGCGGGTGAAGCTATATGGCTTGAGGGTGTTTGGCGCAGAAAAATGGGCTCGGGAAATATTTACGAATAGGAAGTTGAATTATGGTAAAGGTTAATTTTAAAAAGCTTGATAAAAACGCGCACGCGCCGACCTACGGCTCGGAATATGCCGCGGGAGCGGATTTGTACGCACTGACAAACGGCGAAACGGTGCGCTTTTCTCCGGGCGAGACCAAAATGATTCACACGGGTCTTGCGGTTGAAATACCCGTCGGCTATGCGGGACTTGTTTACGCCCGAAGCGGAATTGCGACCAAAAGGGGACTCGCACCCGCAAACAAGGTCGGAGTTATCGACAGCGACTACCGCGGCGAGGTTATGGTGTCGCTCCATAATCATTCGGATACCGAGCAGGAAATCGCCGACGGCGAGCGCATAGCCCAGCTTGTGATAGCCCCCTTTTTGGCGGCGGAATTCTGCGAGACCGAGGAGCTTTCGGATACTGCCCGCGGCGAGGGCGGTTTCGGCTCTACAGGCAAGAAGTAAACGCGTAATGCATAAAATATAAAAGCAAGGCATACTTTATTTCCCGAACGGGCAAATTAAATATATGCCGTGTTTATTTTTTACGGAACAGGTGAGAAAATGGACAACAATCTTGAAAAGCGATACGGGCTGTTCACCGCTGTGTGTATGGTGGTTGGAATAGTAATAGGCTCCGGCGTTTTCTTTAAGGCTCAGGATATTTTAAACCAAACAGGCGGTAATATGCCGCTCGGAATATTGGCGTGGCTTATCGGCGGAGCGGTTATGCTTATCTGTGCGCTTACATTTTCTACTCTTGCCTCGCAGTACGGTAAGGTTAACGGTATTGTGGATTACGCCGAGGCGGCGGTTGGCGACAGGTACGCTTATTTTGTAGGCTGGTTTATGACTACGGTTTATTATCCCGGTATGACCTCGGTGCTGGCGTGGGTATCCGCAAGGTATACTCTTTCTCTGTTCGGCTCAGATGATATAACAGGCGGGCTTTGTATGACCCTTGCCGCGCTCTATCTTTGCCTTGCCTATGCACTAAACGCCCTGTCGCCGCGGCTTGCGGGCAGGTTTCAGGTAAGCTCCACAGTAATTAAGCTTATTCCGCTTATAGTTATGGCGGCGGTAGGCACGGCGGCGGGATTTTTCAACGGAAATATGTCGGCGGCTTTTGCAAGCTGGAGCAAATCCTCCGCTGACGGCGGATTTTCGGGCATTTTTGCGGCGGTGGTAGCCTCGGCGTTTGCCTACGAGGGTTGGATTATCGCTACATCTATAAATGCAGAGCTTAAAAACGCTAAGCGTAATATGCCTTTGGCGCTTACGGCGGGCAGTCTTATTATTATATCTG
>CABVAD010000117.1 GCA_902496265.1 uncultured Oscillospiraceae bacterium | reverse complement strand
TTTCTCTTTTTCAAGATAAAAACCACATATTCATTAAAAGTTTTCATAATTGAAATAATCCCTTTAAAATCCAGCCGAGGGTTACCCCGAAGGTAAGCCTCGGAACATTCTCCTCTGCGACCAACGGAATTTCGCCTAATTGCTCGCCGCCAAGGGTTACGGTGACCGTACCCAAAACGTCTCCCTTTTTGACGGGCGCGGTGACGTTCTCGCTTAAAACGGTTTTTCGCTCGACTTTGCCCGAAGCGGTTTTCGGCAGTAAAATATTAAGGGTGCTTTGGGGCTTAATACCCACCGTTTTCGCCGTTCCCTTTATAACGTCAAGCTCGGTGTTTTCCTCAAGTCCCGCGTCTATGCTTGAATAATTATAATTTGCAAAGCCGTAATCCAAGAGCTTTTTAGCCCCGTTAAAGCGGTCGTTACTGCTATCTCCCGCCATTACCACAGCCACAAGCTCAAGCCCGTTACGCTCAGCGGTTGCCGAAAGGCAGTACTTTGCCGCCCCGGTTGTGCCCGTCTTAAGCCCTGTCGTACCCTCGTAAAAGCGTACAAGCTTGTTTGTGTTTACAAGCTCGCTTTTGCCGTCGCGGAGCGTATCCATCCAGACCGTGGAATAGTCCTTTATAAGGTCGTGCTTTATAAGCGCGCTCGACATTAACGCCACATCATAAGCTGTTGTCAAATGCCCCTCGGCGTCAAGCCCCGTGCAGTTGACAAAATGGGTGTTTGTCATACCAAGCTCGCCTGCCCGCTCGTTCATAAGGGCTACAAAGCCCTCCTCACTTCCCGCGACCGTTTCACCCAGCGCCACGCAGGCATCGTTTGCCGAGGCTATCACCGCCGCCTTTAAAAGGTCGTTCACCGTCATAGTCTCGCCCGGCTCGAGCCATATCTGGGAGCCGCCCATACTGCAGGCGTGCTCGCTTGCGGTCACCACGGTTTCGAGCGTAATATCTCCGCGGTCTATTGCCTCCATCACAAGCAACAGCGACATTATTTTGGTAATGGACGCGGGCGGGAGCTTCTCGTCGGAATTTGACTCATACAGCACCTTGCCCGTATTAGGCTCCATAAGCACGGCCGATTTCGCCTTAATATCGAGGGTCTGACCGATTGCGGCGTTTACGGGAGCGCTGTCAAGCGGAACATTAATATCCGATATGTCGCACTCGCTTGACACCGTCACCGATTCCTTTGCCGAAACACATATTCCCGACATCAAACACAAGGCCAGTATAAAAGCAATTAATTTTTTCAAAACAGCACACCCCTTAAAAGACAGAATATCTAATAAAGAATATGCCGTTTAATTTACTTTAATAACCGAGCGTTTCGCCGCAGAGAATAACGGTTATGCGATCCTTTTGCTTCTGAAAGCCCGAGACAAGATATTCCACACACATACGGTTCGGATTTTTACAGCCGTCGGTCATAGAAGGACAGCCGCTTTTTTCTAAAGCTACGCAATGCCCTAATTTTTGACAGGGTGTTCCCGTGTTAAGCCGTACCGCGTTTTTCGGCGCGGCAATCTTCTTTATGCGTAAAAAGCCCTCGTCAATGTCCTTTACAATCTTATTAACGCCTACCACCGTAACTACCTTTTTCGGGCCGAATGCAATCGAGGAAACTCGGTTTGCGTTGCCGTCCACATTTACAAGCTCGCCGTTTTCGGTGACGGCGTTTGCCGAGCAGAAGAAAAAGTCACAGCCGATAGCCGCTTTGTAGGCTTCAGTTCTTTCTTCCTCGGTAATTCCCTGCTTTGAACGGTCGAGGAAATCGTATTCGGGGGAGTTAATAATATCCCAAACCCCGCTCTCCTTAAGCGACATAGAGCCGCCCGCGGTTATAACCGCTCCCTTAAAGAGCATGTCCTTTACAATTTGGCAGACCTCCGCCTTAGTTTCAGCATAAACAGCCTTGATATTATTGCTTTCAAGGCTTTTCATTACCTTACTTACATTTTCGTTCATATCAGTCAATTCCTTTCACGATAGTACCGCCGCCGACCACAATGTCGCCGTCATAAAAGACCGCCGCCTGCCCCGGGCTCGGCGCGCGCTGGGGCTCATCAAACTCGGCGATAACCCCGCCGTCTGTGGGGTAAATCACGGCGGGCTGTTCTGTTTGGCGGTAGCGAAGCTTTGCGGTGATACGCATTTCCCCCTCAATATTATCAAAGGGGATAAAATTAAGCCCGCCAACAAGCACCCGCTTATAAAAAAGCTCCTGCTCGTCACCTAAAACCACGGTATCGGTCTCGGCGTTTTTGCTTATTACAAATCGGGGCTTGCCGAGGGCGATTCCAAGCCCCTTGCGCTGACCTACGGTGTAGCGAATAATCCCCTTGTGCTCGCCTAAAACCTTGCCGAATGTATCGGTAAAATCGCCTTTAGCCGCCGTTTTGCCCGTGTAACGCTCAATAAATCCGGCATAATCCCCGTCGGGAACAAAGCATATGTCCTGACTGTCGGGCTTTTTAGCGTTTACAAAGCCGTTTTCGGCGGCAATTTCGCGCACCTCGGTCTTTGTGAGCTTTCCTAACGGAAAAAGGGTGCGGGAAAGCTGTTCTTGGGTCAAACAGTAAAGCACATAGGTCTGGTCTTTCTGCTTATCCGCCGCCTTTTTTAAGAGATACCGCCCGTCTTCGGCGCGCTCTACCACCGCGTAATGCCCCGTGGCTATCTTACCGTAGCCGAGGGTTTTGGCGCGGTCAAGCATTGCTTCAAACTTAATTTTCCTGTTACATTCAATGCAGGGGTTGGGTGTTCTGCCCGATACATATTCATTTACGAAATTATTTATTACACTGCCGCCGAAGGCGTCCTTGAAATTAAAAACATAGTGAGGAATCCCTAATTTCATACAGACCGCCTTAGCGTCCTCCGCGTCGGAGAGAGAACAGCAGGTTTTGGTAAGCCCCGCATTATAGTTCTCGCCGTCGTAAAGGCGAAGTGTCACGCCCGAAACCTCGTACCCCTTTTTTAAAAGCAAGGCGGCACAGACCGAGGAATCCACTCCCCCGCTCATTCCCGCCATTACCTTGTTAAGTTCCAATAGCTTTTTCCTCCTATGAATCCGCCCGAAAGACAAGTCTCTCGGGCGTGTAAAAAATTTTAAATTGAAGTTGTATGCGCTATCTCGTACATCCCGTCGTCAAACGGCTTCTTCATATTAAGAGCCTCGTAAATATCGTAATTTACGATTTCGCCCTGCTTCCAGCCGATAACGCGGTTGCCTATGCCGTCCTTTAAAAGCTTAACGGCAGAATAGCCCATTTCGGTCGCCATAACCCTGTCTCTTACGGTCGGGTTTCCGCCGCGCTGAACGTGACCTAAAACGGTGGCACGTGATTCAACGCCGGTTTCTTCCTCAATCTTCTTCGCGATTTCCTCAACTCCGCCTACACCCTCTGCAACGACTATAATAAAGTGCTTCTTTCCTGTTTTCTGAGTTTCTTTAATCTTGTTTATAACGTCCTCAATTTTAAACTCAACCTCGGGGACTAAAACGGCGGTAGCACCTACGGCGATTCCCGTCTGGAGCGCTAAATAGCCCGCGCGTCTGCCCATAACCTCGACAACAGAGCAACGGTCGTGAGACTGGGCGGTGTCGCGAATCTTATCCACCATTTCCATTGCGGTGTTCATCGCGGTGTCAAAGCCTATGGTATATTCCGTAGAAGAAATATCGTTATCGATAGTACCGGGAACGCCCACGCAGGGAATACCGCGCAAAGAAAGGTCGCGCGCGCCGCGGTAGGAGCCGTCGCCGCCGATTACCACAATGCCCTCGATACCGTGCTTTTTGCAGTTATCGATGGCCTCCTTCATACCCTCTTCTGTTTTAAAGCGGGGGCTTCTCGCGGTGTAAAGCACCGTACCTCCGCGGTGAATTATATCCGATACCGAGCGGACGTCCAAATCGATAATATCCCCCTCGATAAGTCCGTTGTAGCCGCGGCGGATACCCTTTACCTTCATACCTAAAGCTATCGCCGTTCTTACAACCGCGCGCACCGCGGCGTTCATTCCGGGAGCGTCTCCTCCGCTTGTCAGCACACCTATTGTATTCATATAATCATCTCCGAAAAAATCTGTTATATAGTAT
>CABVAD010000116.1 GCA_902496265.1 uncultured Oscillospiraceae bacterium | reverse complement strand
TTGGTACTGATTCTTCTTTTCGCAAATGTCCGTATTGTTCCGCAGGCAACGGAATATGTAATCGAATTTTTGGGAAAATACAAGACCACCTGGGGAGCGGGACTTCACGTTAAAATTCCGCTTGTGGAAAAAATCGCGAAAAAAATCACACTTAAGGAGCAGGTGCTCGATTCTCCGCCCCAGCCCGTTATCACAAAGGATAACGTCACAATGCAGATTGACACCGTCGTTTACTTCAGGATTTTTGACGCTAAGCTTTACACCTACGGCGTTGTAAACCCGATAAGCGCGCTGGAAAATCTCACCGCCACGACCCTTAGAAACCTTGTCGGAGAATTAGAGCTTGACGGCACGCTTACCTCGCGCGATACCATAAACGCGAAGATGACCGCCATACTTGACGAGGCGACCGATAAGTGGGGAATGAAGGTCAACCGCGTTGAGCTTAAGAACATAATTCCGCCCGCGGAAATTCAGAACGCGATGGAAAAGCAGATGAAGGCGGAGCGCGAACGCCGCGAAACCCTTTTGCAGGCGGAGGGACACAAGGCTGCCGCCATTACAAGAGCCGAGGGCGATAAGCAGGCTATGATTTTAGCCGCCGAGGGCGAACGCGACGCGCGCATTGCCAGAGCCGAGGGTGAGGCAAAGGCGATATACCTTCAGAAAAAGGCGGAGGCGGACGGTATCCGCGCGATTAAAGAAGCGGGAGCGGATTCCGCGGTGCTTGAGATTAAGCGTTATGAGGCGCTTGTAAATATGTCCAACGGCACGGCGGCAAAGCTTATAATACCCACCGACGCCATAAATATGGTCACAAAAAACGCGGTATTTTCCGAAACAACGGGACTCGGCGACGTGACCGACGAAGCGCCTAAGCCGAAACCGACACCCAAAAAGGACGAATGCTGCGACTAAATTCGAAAAAATACTTGACAAACTCAAAATATGTGTTAAAATAGTATTTACAATGAAGCAGTACGCCAGTCGTCCTCACCCTTTGGGTTCTGTCTTAAAGGGTTAATAGAAATGCAAGGTATTACTTAGTATTTTTATGCGCGGACGTATTAGCGTCCGCGCTTTTGATTTGCATAAAACTGCAAATCAGGCTGCAAACGAATTTTGGAGGTGCATCAATATTAGCAGCAAAGAGCTTTCCGTAAACGAAAATATTAAATTCAAGGAAGTCCGCACAATCGGATCTGACGGTTCACAGCTCGGCATTATGCCTGTCGCCAAGGCTTTGGAGGCGGCGTACGGAGCGGATCTCGATTTGGTTTGCATTTCACCCAACGCCGAACCGCCCGTATGCAAGATTATGGATTACGGCAAATACCGTTTCGAGCAGGCAAAGCGTGAGAAGGAAGCCAAAAAAAATCAGAAAACGGTTGAAATTAAGGAAATCCGTTTAGGACTTAGTATTGACGTGCATGATTTTGAAACAAAGGGCAGGCACGCTATCCGCTTTCTTGACGAGGGAGACAAGGTTAAGGTTTCCATTCGCTTCAGGGGCAGGGAGCTGGGTCACCCCGAAATCGGTCTTGACACTATGAAACGCTTTGCGGAATACTGTGCGGAGCACTGCACGGTTGAAAAGGCTGCTAAAATGGAAGGCAGAAATATGATTATGTTTTTAGCTCCGAAAACAGGCAAATAATTGCAGTTGAATTTTATTAGGGAGGATTTAAAATGCCTAAGATCAAAACACACAGCGGCGCAAAAAAGCGCTTTAAGCTCACTAAAACCGGCAAGGTTAAACGCGCTCATGCTTTCAAGTCGCACATTCTCAACAAGAAGACAACCAAGCGTAAGAGAAATCTTCGCAAGACCGTTACAGCCGATGTTACAAATGTAGCAAAGGTTAAGAAAATGATTCCTTATAAATAAGGATTAGCTTGAAAGTGGAGGTTATCAGATATGGCACGTGTTAAGGGTGCGTTGGCAACACGCAAAAGAAGAAAAAAGACTTTAAAGCTTGCTAAGGGCTATTTCGGCGCTAAGTCAAAGCTTTTCAAAACCGCGAAAGAAGCCGTAATGAAGAGCGGCAATTACGCATATATCGGCCGCAGACAGAAAAAGCGCGATTTCCGTCGCCTTTGGATTACACGTATTTCCGCCGCCTGCAAGATGAACGGTATGAATTATTCTACATTCATCAACGGACTTAACAAGGCAGGAATACAGATTAACCGTAAAATGCTCGCCGACCTTGCGGTAAACGACGCCGCAGGCTTTACAACTCTTGTAAAAGCCGCAAAAAAGGCTCTCGAAAAGTAATTTTTCGCCCGGGGTTAAAATCTCGGGCGAATTTTTCTTATTTTAATTTTGAGGGGGGATTGCAATGTCGGATTTTAAAGCCATTACAAGCAGGGAAAATTCACTTATCAAGCTTGTTTCTTTTCTCCAGACCTCAGCGAAAAAAAGGCGTGAAAACGGTCTTTTTGTGCTGGAAGGGCTTCGCATATGCCTTGACGCTGCGGAGAATTCAATCAGGTTTGATAAATTAATTGTCTCTGAAACCGCGCTTTCAAAGCATAGCAATACCGTTGATCGCTTTGCTGCAAATTCGGACGGGCGTTTCATAATTCCCGATTCGCTAATGGAAAAAATAAGCGACACCAAAAGTCCGCAGGGAATCATAGCGGTATGCAAAATAAAGGAGAGAAAAAGCTCCGAAATAGATCCTCTGGGCAGATATGTCGCGCTTGAAAATGTCGCGGACCCCGCCAACCTCGGCGCGGTTGCAAGAACGGCGGAGGCGCTGGGCGCTAATGGGCTTGTTCTTTCCTCGGACGGCTGTGACCCCTATTCCCCGAAAGCGCTCAGAGCCTCTATGGGTACGCTCCTAAGAGTACCCGTATTTATATTTGATGATTTTGCCAAGGATTTAAAGAATACGGGTCTTAAAAGCTATGCCTGTGTGGTCGATAAAAACGCCCAAAGCATTAAGGAACAGGAATTTAAGGACGGATCGGTAGTAATAATCGGCAACGAAGCAAACGGAATTACCGAACAAACAAAAGCGGCGGCGGACAGGCTTGTTACCATACCTATGCGCGGAAGGGCGGAGTCGCTTAACGCGGCGGCGGCCGCGGCGATTACCGTTTGGGAAATGATGAAATGACGGAATATCTTATATGGCTTCAAACGGCTTTAGGCGCGGGAAATATAAGGGCGGCAAAGGCGTTAAGTTACTTTAAAAACGCGGAAAATATTTATAAGGCAAGCCCTTCCGAGCGGCAGGCGGCTAAAATTTTTACGCCAAAGGATTTAAAGCGGCTGAACGATACTAAAATTGAATATGCTGAAAGCGTTATTGACGATTGCAGAAAATACGGTATAGATATTGTGCTGTTAGGCGATACAAAATATCCCTACTGTCTAACGGTTATCGATAACCCGCCGTTAGTGCTTTATGTAAAGGGCGAAATGCCGGATTTTGATAATACTCCCGCAATCTGCATTGTAGGGCCGCGAAAGGTGAGCGATTACGGCAAAAAGGCGGCGTATTCACTTGCCTACCGTCTCTCTAAAGCGGGAATGACGGTGGTGAGCGGCGGCGCTGTGGGCAGTGATTATTACGCACATTTAGGCGCTCTTAAAGCGGGAGGTAAAACCGCGCTTGTTATGGGCTGTGGGATTGAAAGCGGCTATCTGCCCCAAAACGAACGCCTCAGACGGCACGCCGCGGAACACGGCTGTATAATAAGCGAGCATCCGCCCAAGGCGGGACTTACAAAATTCAGCTTTCCTATAAGAAACCGTATAATGTCGGCATTGTCGCTCGGCACTGTGGTGGTTGAGGCAGGCAAGAAAAGCGGCGCTCTTATAACCGCTAACCACGCTTTAGAACAGGGCAGGGACGTGTTTGTAATCCCGGGCTCGCCCACAGCGGAGCAATATGTCGGCTCAAACGCTTTACTTCGTGACGGAGCAAAGCCGCTTTTAGATGTTTCCGATGTTTTGAACGAATATATACCGCGCTTTCCTGATAAAATTGATATTGAAAAAGCCTATGAAAAGCCCCAAAAAACGGTAAATAATACCGAGGAAAGCCGAGTTCACAAAAAATTATCAAATGAAACTCTTTCCAAAGAGGCAAAAATAGTATATA
>CABVAD010000115.1 GCA_902496265.1 uncultured Oscillospiraceae bacterium | reverse complement strand
AAATCGGCGGTTTATTCAGCACAGCAGAGATTAAAATTCTTGTTTGTTATATTATTTCTTCAATAGACAGCCCTGTTCCGGGGCAGATGCTCGCCAATGTTCTGCATTATGAGGGAATAGCCAACTGCTTTGAGGTCAACGACGCTATCGACTCTCTCTGTAAAAGCGGGCATTTAAAGCTTGTCGATAAAAAGGACGACTCATATGTTATTACCGAAAGCGGGATAAGCATTGCCGAAACGCTTAAAACCTCGCTCCCCTATGCGGTAAAGGACAGGGCATATAACGCCGCGGTTAAGATGGTCGCACAGTTTAAAAATGCCAAGGAAAGCGATATTAAAATCTCAAAAGAGAACGGAAAAATGTTTATTACCTGCTCGGCTATGGACGGAGGACAGCCCTTTATGAGCATAAAGCTTTTGGTTGCCGACGAGGAGCAGGCGCTTTACATTAAAAACCGCTTTTTGAATGATAACACCATTTATTCAAAAATCATTGAAATACTGACAAAACGGTAATTTTACGCAACAAAAACCGTCCTGTGAGAGGACGGTTTTTTATTATGCGATTATTCTCCGAACGGGAAGTTAAAGGTGCCGCCCGAGCTGTTAGAATTGTCAGAGTTATTCGGCAATTTTATTTCGGAAGAGTAGCTTGACTCGCCTGTGTTAGCCTTGAGTACCGCTTGGAGGGTAATTTCTTTTCCCTTTTTGGTAAGCACCGTAACCGAGATTTTATCTCCCGCGGAGCTTTCCTCGATAATATCAAGCACAATATCGTCGCTTGTAACCTCTGTGCCGTTTATATGGGTGATAACGTCGCCCTCAGACACCTTGCCGTAAAGGTCGCTGTCCTCTGCGACGGAAGCCACATAGAGACCTACGCAGTCGTATCCGTTAATCTCAGCCGTTACGGAATTTATCGCGGTATAGGTTATACCGAGCTTTGCACGGCTTACGACCTTGCCGTGCTTAATAAGCTCCTCGCATATGCGTTTCATAGTCTTTGTCGGAATAGCGTAGCCCACCGCGTCATAGCTTACCCCCGCAAGCTTTGAGGAGGTAATGCCTATTATCTGTCCGTACATATTCACAAGCGCCCCGCCCGAGCTGCCGGGGTTAATAGCGCTGTCGGTCTGGATAAGCTTTGCGGAATAATTCGAGGTGGTTTTTACCCGTCTTCCCGTTGAGGAAATAATGCCCTTTGTAATACTTGAAGCCTGTGTTGCGTCGCTGGGTCTGCCGACCGCCACAACGTTTTCGCCGAACACAATTTCATCGGAATTTCCAAACACGGCGGGGGTAAATCCGCTGCCGTCAATCTTAAGCACCGCAAGATCGCTTACCTGATCGCCCGCGATATATTTTGCGTTGTACTCCTTGCCGTCCGAGGTGTATACCTTAAACTTGGGCGCGCCCACCTCGGAATAAATATGGTCGTTTGTAACAATGTATCCGTCCTCTGAGTAGAAAACCCCGCTTGCCTGAGAGCCGTTTCCCTCAGAATTATATACCGTGATTCCCACAATTGAGCTGTTTACCTTTTCGTACACTTCGGCAGGCGTCATTTCGTCGGTATCGGCGGGCTTTGCCGCCAAATTAACCGTAACGTTTTTACCCGTACCCGCGCCGACACTGCTTCTTCCCAAAAAGTAGCCCGTAACCGACGCGCCCGTAAGCAAAATAACCGCCGCCATAATAAGGGCGAAAATCTTAAGTCCTCGGCTCATAGGCTTGTAATCCCCCACGGGCATTATGTCGGAATAGTTAATTCTGTTCTGCGGAGCGGAACTGTTCTGACCAAAATCGGCATAGCCGTAATTTTGCGCGCCGTAGGGTGCGTATTGTCCCTGAGGATTATAAGGATTGTTATTTTCCTGTGTTTCTTGGGGCTTCGGCTCTTCGGGCGAGCCTGTCTCCCCTGAATTTTCATTTTGAACAGGGGCATCGGTATTTTCCGCGCTTTCCCCGTTTAAGTCCGCGCCGTCTTTTTTCTCAAAAAAATCGTCCATATTAATTCTCCGTTCTTTATCATAATGGAAGCGTCACGCTAAAGGAGGTAAAGCTGTTTTCACGGCTTGCCACCGTAATTGAGCCTCCGTGCGCCTTAAGAATTGTTTTTACAATGTAAAGACCGAGTCCCGTGCTGTTCTTAACAGCCGAACGGGATTTATCAACCTTGTAAAATCTGTCGAACACGTAGGGCAGCTCATTTTCGGGTATTCCCTTTCCCGTATTGGTTATCGTGAAAACGAGCTTTTTATTGTCGTTTTTAAGCTTAAAATCAATAGTTCCCGACTCATCGGTAAATTTAATTGCATTGTCCACAAGATTATATATTACCTGATGAATAAGGTCGCGGTCTGCGTTTACGGAAACGCTTTGTATCTCGTCAAGACCCGTAATATTAAGCTTTTGCGATTCAATACGCTGCTCCTGACTGATTACAATGGTGCAAAGCAGCTCTCTGAAATCGAAAAGCTCGGGCTTTAAGACAAACTCGCCCGACTCAAGCTTCGCCATACTGAGCATAGACTGGACAAGCCGCGAAAGCCTTTTTACCTCGTCGGATACGATAGTAAGGTAATACCGCTGTTTTTCAGGCTCAATCGTTCCGTCAAGTATGCCGTCAATAAAGCCGCCTATCGTGGTCATAGGTGTTTTAAGCTCGTGCGAAACGTTTGCGACAAAGCTTTTTCTCATTCCCTCAAGCTGAACAAGGGAGTTTGTCATCTGATTAAAGGAAACCGCAAGCTCCCCTATTTCGTCGTCGCTGGTTACGGGTATACGCTTTGAAAAATCTCCCTTAGCCATTGCCTTTGAAGCCTCAGACATCAGCTTCAGCGGCTTTGTCATACGGTAGGTCATAGTGTAGATTGCAAAGAACATTAATATTATCGGAATAACCGCCGAAAGAAGATACAGGCGGATTATTGTAAGCATAAGCTCACGTATTGCAGACATAGGAGCCGCGCTGAAGACCGTGCCTATACGCTCGTTATCGCCGCCGTAAACCGGCTCGGAGGCTATATAATGCGGGTTTTTATAAATATCAAGCGAGCCGAGCTTCAAGGACGACTTTCCTCCGATGCCTTTAAGCTCATCGGCGGGAATTATTTTATCGGAATGAAAGCACTCGCCGTTTTTTATCCAATCGTCACAGCCGCAGGCTATAACCCTGCCCGTGTTGTCCGCAATAAAAATATCCACGTCCGAAACCGAGGCAAGAGCGTTTACCGTCTTGAAAAAATCCTCTGTTTTAATCTCGCCTTCCGACAGCTCCGAAATATACTCCGTAACCTCCGTACAGCTTTTGCTCAGGGATTTATATTTCTCCTTTGCGAGGTAGTTGTTAAGGGCAAAGGACAAAATCATCATCATAACCGAAAGGCTGAAAACGATTATGAGGGAGGTCATAAAAAAGTACTTTTTAAAAAGCTTAAGCTTCATAGGTCTATTTTACCTCAAATTTATATCCCACGCCCCAAACGGTTTTAAGACTCCATTCGTCCGAAACATTTTCAAGCTTTTCGCGCAGTCTCTTAACGTGAACGTCGACCGTTCGGGAATCGCCGTAGTAATCAAAGCCCCAAACCTCGTCGAGCAGCTGATCCCTTGTATAAACGCGGTTGGGATTGCTTGCGAGGTGGTAAATAAGCTCCAGCTCCTTGGGCGGCGTGTCGATTTTAACGCCATTTACCTCAAGCTCGTAATTTGTAAGATTTATTCTAAGCTTATCGTACCTTACCTCATTTATCTGGGAAGCCTTGTCCTTTTCGTGGCTGCGGCGCAGCACCGCCTTAATTCTGGCGATTACCTCCTTTGTATCAAAAGGCTTTGAAACATAATCGTCCGCGCCCAGCTCCAATCCCAGAATTTTATCAAAGGTCTCGCCCTTTGCGGTAAGCATTATTATCGGTGTATCGCTCGTCTTGCGTATTTCGCGGCAGACCTGCCAACCGTCAAGCTTCGGCAGCATTATATCAAGAAGAATAAGGTCGGGCGAATACTTGGCGGCGAAATCTACCGCCTGCTCTCCGTCGTTTGCGACAATTGTATCAAAGCCGTCCTTTTCAAGATAAAGCCTTAACAGCTCGCAAATGTTTTCATCATCGTCAACAATAAGTATTTTATACTGCAAAATCAACAACCCCCGTTTTTTAATTCCCTTTTTGACCTGTTTATATTTAAA
>CABVAD010000114.1 GCA_902496265.1 uncultured Oscillospiraceae bacterium | reverse complement strand
CTTTGATTGTCAACCGAAATTGAATAAAACACTATTATTGCAGAATTATGTCAAAATTTATGTGAGTTAACGGTTAATAAAGTCCTCGGCTTATTCTGCAACAATGAAGATATCTTCCCTAGTCGGGTTGTTAATTGTAAAATAAAAAGGAAACGGACAGTCGGGAATGAATGTCCGTTGGTTTGTAATATTGTATTTTTCAGCTCAATAAAGCCCGAAAAGCCTTAAAATTTTCTGCCAAAGGCTAAGCTTTTCCTCCTTAGCGGGTGCGGCGGCGGGGGTATCGTCGGTCTCGACCGCCTTAGTCTTGATAACAAACTGCACCGATTTAACGTTGGTGTTCTTTTCGCTTACAAAGGATTGTATTTGCGTTTTTCCGCCCGTTATGCTTTCAAGCATATCATCTATTTTATCGGAAATTTCGCCGTCCAAGCCGTCGGTTTTCTCTTTCATTTCGGCGGTCCCGCTCTTTAATTCACCCGCACCGTCACTAAGCTCAGAAATACCGTTTACAAGCTCCGAAGTGCTGTCGCTTAAGGTTGCCGCGCCCGAAGCCAAGGTTTTACTGCCCGTCATAAGGTCGTTTGCGCCCGAAATTATGCCGTTATACCCCGCGACGATTTTCGCAACACCGTCGGTGTATTCGTTTATACCGCCGTCAAGCTTTCGGTACTCGGTAACAAGGGTATCAATTCCGCCCTTAAGCGCGGTCATTTTCACCAAAAGTCCCTTTAACTCGTTTGCCAAGGCGTTAATTCCCCTGTCAAGCTCCTCGTAATTATTCTTAAGACTTTCCGCACCTGCGGAAAGCCGGGCGATACTGCCGTTTACTCCGTTTAAATAGGTCTCCATACCGCCTATCGCGGCGCTGTTGCGCGAAATAAGATATATAAGCTGTTGATAAAACGCCGCATTCTCACTGTCCGACTGCGTAAGCCTGTACAATTGATTAATTATCTGTGTATTTTCAGACTGCAAATCATCAATATTAAGACCGTTCTGCTGCATAGCCGCCTTATATGCGGCAAAGCTTACGCCGTTATACAATTCGGTAATCCCCTGCGACAGCTCGGTTATACCGCCCTTAATCTGTGCCGAACCGTTAACAAGCGCGTCTATCTGCTCAGTAGAAGCCGATACGGCGCTTAACTGTCTCTGTATTTGGGCAAGAGCGCCCATTATCTGTGCCGAACCGCCGTTTAATTCGGCGGATTTTGAGTTAAGCCCGTCAAGTCCATTTCCGATTAAAGCAACTCCGTCATTGAGGGTTCCCGCACCGTTGCTTAAATATTTTGCACCGCCGCTTAAATTCTTAGCTCCGCCGTTTAAGGCGCTTGCGCCGTCCTTAAGCTCTTTTGTTCCGTCCTTAAGCTCACCCGCGCCGCTGTCAAGCGCTTTTATCACGCCCGCAAGCTCGTTTACCTTATCGGTAAGCTCTTTATCGTCAACCTCGATATTCATTGACAACAGAACGCCGTTTATCGAAACCGCGGGCATTTTGAAGTCTTCAACCTCGGCTGTTATAACCGTATCTATTCCCTTTGCGGGAAGCGTTGTATAGGAAAGCTGTTTTTTAGCTCCGACATTAGCAACCGTCGCGTCGGGAGCCAAAATATCGCGGCATTTTTCGGTATCGAGGGTAAAGGACGCCTGCAGGGCGTATTTATCATAGAAATTACCCTTGCAGTTCTCATTTTTTGTAACCTTGAAGCGGATTTCAAGACTTCCGCTCTTTCCCGCAACCTCGCTCGCCGTATATTCCTTTCCGTCCAAAAAATACTTTATCGAAATATTCCACGGCATTTGGGCGTTTTTAAGCTTACCCTTGTAATAAACCCTGTCCGCCGAGGAGGAAAAGGCGATCTTATCCCCGCTCATATTTATTTTATCGGTGGTGTTAAGCATTTCGGCAGAGGAATAATCGCCGTAATCGGTGACCTCGCCGCCACCGAAAATATTAACGGCGTATATATCTTGCAGCTCGCCGTCCGCCCCGAGGTTAATATAAATTACCTCTTCTTTTTCGGTAGGCTCGCTTCCCGCGGCGATAGCGCCTAATGAAGAAATCGGTATTATTAAAGCGAGCAATACGGGTATAAGTTTTTTAATTTTTTTCATTTAGCTTTACCTCCTTTTGAGGATTGTAAAAATTGAGACCGATTGTGGTGTGCTTTATCGCTCCGTCAAAAATGCAGAGAAGCCCCGGCAGTACAAAGAAAACGCTTGTCATTGAAAGCAGGGTTCCCCGACCTAAGAATAAGCCGAGCTGGGAGAGTATTCCGTGGGTGGAAATATAGCTTAAAAGGAAGCCCACAAGGGACAGCACCGTTCCCGAGGTCAGAACCGAGGCAGTGACCGCGCTGACCGTCTGCCTTATCGCCTGCTTTTTGAGGCTTGTGCGTCTGTACTCAAGATATCGGTCGGTAAAGAGTATTGCGTAATCGACCGTAGCTCCCAACTGAATCGACGAAATAATAAGGTAGGCGATATACTGCACCGTAGAATCCGCAAAATAGGGTATTCCCATATTAATCCAAATCGCCGCCTCAATAGCGAATACCAGAACAAACGGCAAAGAAATAGATTTCATAGTAAGTAAAAGTACTGCAAACACCGCGCCGATTGCTATGACATTTACCTTTAAAGTATCTTGAGTTATAGTATCCATAAGATCGTAGGTCGAGACACCCTCGCCCGCAAGATAGTAGCTGTCCGGATAATAAACATTTACGGTATCGCGGATTTTTTCAACCAGCTTAAAGGTTTCCTTGCCCTCGTAATCGGTGTCTACGCTTAACACCATTCGGTTGTAATTTTCGGATACTAACTGTGAAAGAGTGTCATCATCAAGATATTCCTTGGGTATTTCCGCTCCCACGGTGTCGGTATAGGAAATTATGCTCTTAATCTCGGGTATAGTATGAAGCGCGTCGGAGAGCTTTTTCTCGGCTTCCGCGTTACCGTTCGGCACAAGCACAACATAGGTGTCGCTCTTGCCGAATACCTTTTCGATAGCGGCGGTATCGTCACCGAGCCGGGTCTCCTTCCCGTAGATATGCGACGCACCGTAATAATACGAATTGGAATTTGAAGCCATAAATGACGGCACAGCGGCAATTATAAAGACAAAAACCATAGGAATCATAATGCGGGTGACAAGTCTGCCGAAGCCCTTAAAAGAGGGCATAAAGCTTTTATGACGGGTTTTCTCAATCAGCGGATAAACCGTGATTATAAGCGCGGGCATAAACACAAATACGGTAACAAGGCTTATCGCGACGCCCTTTGCAAGGGCAAGCCCTAAGTCCGGACCTATACCGAACCGCATAAACATCAGAGCTAAAAAGCCGATAACGGTCGTAAGTCCGCTCGAAAGAATTGAGGAGGCGGACTTGCACAGCGCGTCGGTCATAGCCTCTTTGCGGTCAGGATTCTCTTTTAAACATTCCTCGTATCTGTGAAGCAGGAAAACCGAATAGTCAAGCGAAACCGCAAGCTGTAAAACCGCTCCCGCGGCATTGGTGACAAAGGAAATCTCACCGAAAATAAGGTTAGAGCCGCTGTTTATCATAATCGCAACACCGAGTCCCGCCATAACCGCAAACGGCTCTGCAAAAGAGCGGGTTGTGATAAGGAGAATAGCCAGCACCGCAAGCACCGCAAAAAGCGTAATCAGCCTGATTTCAGCGACCGTTCCCGTAGTCGCAACCGCGGTGGATACCGCGTCGCCGCACATAGCGCCGTTTTCGCCTATAATATCGCGGATACGGTTTACCATCTCAACCTTATCGTCCTTAGCAACAGTGACGGTGAAAAGTGCGTTATTATCCTTATAATAGGTCTCGACCGCATCTTTGTCTGCTGTTTCAAGCGGCGCGTAGATATTCACCGAATCATCAAGCCACAGTACGCTTTCTACGCCCTCGCAGTTTTTAAGTCTTTCCTTGTATTCAAGCGCCTCGGGAACCGTTACCCCCTTAACCATAACGCGGGCGTTCGGAATACCGCCGTCAAACTCGCTTTCCATAACCTCTAAGGATACGGTGGAAGGGCTGTTGTCGGGCAGAAAATCCTTCATATTGTAGTTTACCGCCACAAAATTCTGAAGTACCGCTCCGAGAGCCGCGAGAATAACGAAAAGCACAATTATTTTTTTGGGATTTCTTACAATAAGTGAGTAGAATTTTCGCATAGTCTTTTTGCCCTAAGGCATTTCTTTTCACTCCTTTTAGGAAGCATTATACACCCAAAACCGAAAAAATCAAATAGGCAAATACCATACATTTGTACGAAATTATGGGTTGAATATTTACCGTACATAAATATAATAAATTTCGAGGTATTCCAAATGACTCATAAAGAAATCTCCCTTA
>CABVAD010000113.1 GCA_902496265.1 uncultured Oscillospiraceae bacterium | reverse complement strand
TCCGTCTTAAACAATGAAAAAACTGATTAGCTTTCTCTTAGCCGCGCTTATGGTCCTAAGCCTTGCGGCGTGCGGCGTGGAAAACAGCCAAAGCTCCGCCCCGTCCGACTCCTCCGCACAGGAATCCTCCCTGCCCGAAAAGCTTGATACTAAGTGTAATATCTTTGCGATTGCAGGTCCTACGGGCGTGGGTCTTGCTCCACTTATGAAAAAGGCTGAGGAAAAAACAGGCAGACTCGATTATACAACAAGCATTGTAGGCAGCAACGACGAAATCGTTGCAAAGCTCACAAACAAGGAGGCAGACATCGCGGCGGTCGCGACCAACCTCGCCTCCACCCTTTACAAAAAGACAGACGGAAGTATCAAGGTGCTGGCTGTAAACACCTTGGGCGTTCTCTGCCTTGTGACAAAGGGTGAGGACAGCGTTACCGACATTAAATCCCTTAAGGGCAAGACAATTTACGCAACCGGTCAGGGCGCAAACCCCGAATATATTATCAACTATATTTTAGAAAAGAACGGTCTTAAGGCGGGCGAGGACGTAAAGATTAAATTCGTTTCCCAGCCGACCGAGCTTGTAACCGCCTTTGCACAGAACGAAAAGGCGATAGCCATAGCTCCCCAGCCCGCGGCGACAACCATCACCGTTAAAAACGAGGGCGCGAAAATCGTGCTTGATATGAACGACGAATGGGACAAGGTAAGCGACGCAAAGCTTGTAATGGGCTGTATCGTAGCCCGTAAGGAATATATTGAGCAGAATCCCGACGCGGTTAAAATTTTCCTCGAGGAATACAAGGAGTCTATCGACAGCGTAAATAACGGTATCGACAGCGCCGCCGCTCTTTGCGTAAAATACGGCATTGTAGCCGCTGAGCCTATTGCTAAAAAGGCTATCCCCTACTGCAATATTGTATTTGAGGACGGAAAAGAGCTTAAAAACGACCTTTCGGCGTATCTTAAGTTCCTTTATGATCGCAATCCCGCAAGCGTAGGCGGCGCATTGCCTGACGATAACTTCTATTATGAAGCGAAATAACCTTAAAAAAATTCTAAAATGGACTGCCGTATCGCTGCTTTGGCTGGCGGTATGGCAGTTATCCGCCGCCGCCGTCGGACAGGAGCTGTTAATCCCCTACCCGAAGGCGGTTCTTTTAACACTTTCGGAGCTTGCGGGCACCGCCGAATTTTGGCGCGCGGTGCTGTTCTCAATGCTGAGAATTACAGCAGGATATTCCCTCGGCATCATAATAGGTACGGCGGGCGCAGTCCTTTCAGCCAAATTTTCGGTTTTTAACGCGGTCTTCTCGCCCGTACTTCACCTTATCAGGGCTGTGCCTGTCGCCTCCTTTATTATTTTGGCGCTGGTCTGGATTAAAAGCGCTTATCTCGCGGTTTTTATCTCCTTTCTTATGGTACTGCCCATAATCTGGACTACCGTGCAGAGCGGAATTGAGAGCATCAACCCGAAATATCTTGAAATGGCAAAAATATTCGGAGTATCCCCCGCAAAAATCCTTTTTGAGATTAAAATTCCGCTTATTATGCCCTCCTTTGCGGCGTCTGCCACCGCCGCACTCGGCTTTGCGTGGAAATCGGGCGTGGCGGCGGAGGTTATCTGCCGTCCCGCAAATTCGCTCGGCAAATTATTGCAGGACGCAAAGCTATACCTTGAAACTCCCCGAGTTTTCGCGGTGACCGCAACGGTCGCCCTGCTTTCCCTGCTGCTCGAATTGCTGATTAAGCGGATAACAAGGAGGCTTGCAAATGATAAGCATTGAAAACATATCCTTTTCCTACGGCGAAAAAAAGGTGCTTGAATGCTTTTCGCTTGAAATCGGCAAGGACTCACGGATTTGCATTTTCGGTGAAAGTGGGTGCGGAAAGACCACTCTGCTAAGGCTGATTTTAGGACTTGAAAAGCCGAAAGGCGGCAAAATAGAAAAAGACGGAGCATTACGCCCGTCCGCTGTCTTTCAGGAAAACCGACTCCTGCCCTTTAAAACCGTATTACAGAACATAACCCTTATCGGCGCGGACGAAAAAACCGCGCTCTACCATTTAAAGGCGCTCGGTCTTGAAGCCGCCGCCGACAGCCTTCCCGCACAGCTTTCGGGCGGTATGCAGCGAAGAGCCGCGATAGCCCGCGCACTCTCTGCCGACTACGATTATCTTGTTCTCGACGAACCGTTTACGGGGCTTGACGAGGACAATACCCTTTCCGCCGCTCGGCACATATCCCAAAGCGTTTCTGACAGAGCCTTAATTTTAGTGACCCATTCAAAAAAAGAAGCGCAGTTACTCGGTGCGAAAACAGTTGATATTAAATGCTGAACGCTGTTAAAAAAGCCCCGCTCATCACGAGCGGGGCTTTACCGTTTAAAATTATTCTTCGGCTTCAAAGGCGTCCTTGGAAAGACCGCAGATCGGACATACCCAATCCTCGGGTACATCTTCCCACGCAGTGCCGGGGGCGATACCGCTTTCCTCATCGCCAACTTCGGGGTCATATACATAACCGCAGGGGCAAACGTATTTCACTGTAATAATCTCCATTCCGCCGCAGAATTTAAATGCAAAAGCTAAAGCCCGCGGCGGCGCACAGGCTCTGACCTAATAAGGACAAAAGCTTTTGTATGTAAGCTGTAAACCGTAAATTCCGGTATTACATTAAAGCACCAGCGACGGAGCGCTGTATACTCGGGACGCCATTTCGCTGTTAAGCATATAAAGTCCCTTGGGGTCTGAGCCGAACAGCTCCATCTTGGTAATCATATCCGAAGCGTTCTTCTCCTCCTCGCCCTGCTCCTTTACGAACCAGTCAAGCAGCTGCATTGTTCTGAAATCGTGACTCTCAAAAGCGGCGGCGTAAATGGTGTTGATAAGGCTTGTAACATACTTTTCGTGTTCAAGACCCTTTTTGAGAGGAGCCATATTATCGGTAAGCTCGCAGTCGGGCTTGTCGATAGCCTCGAAGGTGACCTTTTCCCCGTTGTTCTGCAAATACTGATAGAAGAGCATTGCGTGGTCGCGCTCCTCCTGCGCCTGAATCCTGTACCAGTTTTCAAACCCGTCAAGACCGACAGAAGCATAGTAGTTTGCAAATTCAAGGTAAAGATACGCAGAGTAGAATTCCTTGTTGATTTGCTCGTTTATAAGCTCGGCAACCTTTTTATCCATTGTTATCACTTCCTTTGGGAGAATTATAGCATATCCCGCCGTAAATATCAATATTAATAAAAAAGTTTTAACCGTTTTTTCGGCAGGAACAGCAGCTTTCAAAAAGCTTATCTATGTCAAGCCGCTTTTCTTCCCTGTTTTTAATAAATTCAAGCCTACAGCACAGCTTTTCTGTATCCTCACCGCTGTAAAAAGCGTTCATAATACTGCGTTCGGCGGCAACGTGCAGGGTACTTCTGAGTATCCCGTCCGCAAGGCCCAAATCGTCTTCGGGAACGATTTTATAAATTACAATTTTGTTTTCATCAAGACTGTAAAGACAAAAGCCGAGAAGCTCTTCCCCGCATTTTGCCTTTACACAGCCCGAAAATTCGGAATATACAAGTCCGTTTTCCGAAAACAGACGGTTTATTTCATTCTTATCGCTTATCGGGGCTAAGGCGATCATTCCTCCTCACGCCCCTTTTGGGTGATATTGGTGAGTCTGCGCATTTCCCTTTCGTTTAAAGGTCTCCATTTCCCCTGCGGGAGCATACCGAGCTTCACGCCCGCGATTTCGGTGCGCTTAAGGCGCAAGACCTCAAGACCCACCGCCTCGCACATACGGCGAATCTGACGGTTTCTGCCCTCGTTCAAAACAAAGATAAGCACCGTTCTGTCGGGCTTTCTTTCGGCTACAAAGCAGTCGCAGGGCAGTGTCTTCCTGCCGTCAAGCAGTATCCCCTCCTTCATTTTAAGGAGCTGTTCTTCCTCCGCTGCACCCTTAACGGTCACGCGGTAGGTTTTGTTGACATGGGAGGAGGGGTGGGTTAGCTTATTGGCAAAATCGCCGTCGTTGGTCATAATTAAAAGCCCCTCGGAATCTCGGTCAAGCCGTCCTACGGGGAAAATTCTATTACCTGCGTCCGCCACCAGATCCGATACGGTTTTGCGCCCTAACTCGTCGCTCATTGTAGTGACAAAGCCGCGGGGCTTATTAAGCATTATATAAACCTTTTCATTTACGGGAACAACCGCCCTGCCCCTTACGGTAACCTTATCTCTCTTAGGGTCTACTCTTGCGCCAATCTCGGCGATATGTCCGTTTATTTTAACCTTGCCCGCCGCGATAAGCTCCTCCGCCTTTCTGCGGGAGGCTACCCCGCATTCGGCAAGGTGCTTTTGCAGTCTTATTTTATTATCCTTCATTTTCTCT
>CABVAD010000112.1 GCA_902496265.1 uncultured Oscillospiraceae bacterium | reverse complement strand
AACCGAAAGAAAACTTATAGGTCCTGCTGCGTATAAATATTTTTATGTACCCAACCCATATGTGTGTAACTGTGAATATAAGGATGATGTTTGGGAATATGTACAGCTTCCGCATGATTATATTATTGGACAGGATAATACAGAATCCGAAAATAATGCACATGGATATTTTCACTATGATAACGCCTGGTACAGAAAGCATTTCCGTCTTCCCGAAAATTGCGAAGGCAAGAGAATAGTACTTCGGTTTGACGGTATTGCAGGCCATTCTACGGTTTACCTTAACGGTTGTCTTATGTACCATAACTTTTCTTCTTACAACACTTTTGAAGTTGATATCAGCGATAATGTATTTTACGACCGGGATAATGTTATTGCAATTTATGTAAATACAGAAGAATTTGAGGGTTGGTGGTACCAAGGCGGAGGTATTTACCGTGATGTTCACCTTACAATTTCCGAACCCGTTTGCATAGATTTATGGGGTGTATATGCACCGTATAAAAAGATAGACGATAACACTTGGCAAATAAACTATGAAACCGCCGTTTTAAACACGGGCTACGAAAACTGTGAAGTAGAGGTTGAAAGCAGTTTGCTTGATAAAAACGGAAATATTGTGGTTTCGGCAATCGGTTCAGGCTTTGTTAATAAAAAGGATAAATCTAATATTACTTATTCCGCTTTTGTTAAGAATCCGCTTTTGTGGGATTGCGATAATCCGAATTTATACACGATAAAAACCGTTTTAAAAAAGAACAATGAAATTATTGATGAAAACACTACGCGGATTGGATTTAGGACCATAGAAATATCTGTAAAAAATGGATTGTTACTCAATGGTAAAAAGACCTTTATAAACGGTGTATGTGCTCATCAGGATTTCGGACTTACAGGACTTGCAGTACCCGAAAATATTGCAAAATATAACAATCCTCTTTACCTGCCGTACTGTCTACGGCAGGTATTTTTATACGCTTTTAGGTTTGACGCTTACTTTAAAACAGTTAAAATTGAGAGAAAAGTTATGGATAGGCTGTGCGAGTATCACTCACTCGATATCCAGTGGGGCAATCACGACGTACTGTGGATGGGGGCGTCGGCGGGGCAGACCGCCTGCATTGCAAATATTGTCCGCACAAGCCTTTTGTACGATAACGTTTCGGTGCTTGAGAACGGCTACGGCATAAGCATTTTGCCCCTTTTGTTCTTCGCGATGAAGACCTATAAGGATGACACCTGTAAGCAGTTTAAAATAAGGAGCAAAAACAGCGACGATTCCGAAATAAGCCTTGAAATGAAGGCGCATAAGGCAATTTCGGTTATCCAGTTTAAGCTTGAGGGTCAGCTTATAAGCGAGCATCCCGAATACAATATGGAACACAGAAGGCTTTTGCACAAAATCGATTTTGCGAACGGCACTGTTAAGCTTTACGGCAAAAGCTATAAGCTTTGTGACGGCAATTTCCCGACCGTCAACCCCGATTCGCCCTATGAGCTTACCGAGGAGGAAAAAGAGGTTGTAAGAAAGCTCCGTTACGCCTTTGTAAGCTGTGAAAAGCTGAAAAAGCATATTAATCTTCTGCTTAATAAGGGAAGCCTTTATAAGGTGACCAACGGGAACATACTTTTTCACGGCTGTATACCTATGACCGAAAACGGCGATTTCAGAGAAATTAATGTTTTCGGAAGACCGCTTTGCGGAAAGGCCTTGTACGACGAATTGGAAAGCTGTGCACGTAAGGCGTTTTTATCGGTAAACGAGGCGGAAAGAAAAAAAGGCAGGGATATACTCTGGTTTTTGTGGAACGGAGCCGACTCCCCGCTTTACGGCAGGGATAAGATGACTACCTTTGAAAGGTATTTTATATCGGACGAAAGCACCCACACCGAGACAAAGGATATTTATTATAAGCTTATAAACAGGGAAGAAACAGCCGAAAAAATATTCGCCGAGTTCGGCGTAAAGGGCGAAAACCGACACATTATAAACGGGCACGTCCCGATACATCATACAGAGGGCGAAACCCCCGTAAAATGCGGGGGCAGGGTTATAATAATAGACGGCGGCTTTGCCAGTCCCTACCATAAGGTGACGGGGATAGCGGGGTATACCCTTATCTTCAATTCCTACGGGCTTATGCTCACCGCCCACGAGCCTTTTCAATCGGTAGGAGAGGCGATAAAGAACGGCGCGGATATGCAGACCCACGGCGTAGCTTCCCAGAGGTGCAAAAAAAGAATCCTTGTAGGCGACACAGATAACGGCGCTAAAATAAAGGAGACAATAAATGACCTGAAAGAGCTGATAAGCGCCTACCGCTCGGGCGAAGTACGTCAGGATAAGCATAAAATATAGTCATTTTCAATACACCGAGGGGACGTTTCCATCAGATCCATATTTTTGAAAGAAAGTGCAGGTTCGATTCCTGTCAGGTGCACCATAAAAGGGTAACAAAAAAGATGCCCCGCGAGAAACTCCGATTTCATCGGGGTTTTTCGCGTTTTTTGTTTGAAAAGGTATGCGGAGATACAGTACTAATGGAATAAGTTTCGTTATTCTTGCTTGCTTAATCAGCCGTTTATTTGCTTTAGTTAGGTTCGGTTGCCGCCAGTCTTTGTACTGTTCCGCGAGGGTGTTTTGGGGGAGCGTAAACCGAGTAAAGCTTAAGCGGGCAGGAGCCTGAGTTTACAATGTTGTGCCATGTTCCGGCGGGGATAAAAACGGCGTCGCCCGCGCTGATACATTTTTTAAAATCCGCTGTGTCTCTGCGGCAACCCATTGTAACCGTCCCTGTGCCCGACTCAATACGCAAAAACTGGTCGGTGTCGGGGTGGTTTTCAAGCCCTATTTCGCCGCCCAGAGGGATACACATCAGCGTTACCTGTAAATTCTTGCCGGTCCAAAGCGCCGTGCGGAAGTTACCGTTTTCACAGGTCGCTTTTTCAATATTGACCGCAAACGGCTCGGGTCCTCGGTCCGCCGTGCAGGGATTTGAGCGGTTTTGATGATTGCTTCTGTTCATATCAGTTCTCCGTTCTGTTGGAATATGTTTTTTATCTCTAATATTTTATGACGGGTAAGGCTGTAGGGTTAATCAAAAAAATTCGGTTGCAAGAGGGGAAAAAGAGTGATATAATTCTTTTGTCATTTCGGGGAAACAGGTGAAAATCCTGTACGAGCCCGTCGCCGTAAGGCGCGCATAAAAGCCGCTTCTGCCCGATTGCCGCAAATCGGGGACAGGCCATTGGGAATTTTTCCCGAGAAGGCGGAGCGGCAAGGCTTGCAAGAGCCGACGCGCCAAGTCGAAATATCCGTGTGACAAAAACCTTTGCATAACCGCGAGCGCCGGTTTTAAAGGTAATATACTTTAAGGAGAAATTCTAAATGCAAACATTGAAAAAGACAGGATTATTCAAATCGCTGTCGCTTGCCGTTTGTATTGTGCTTATTGCGGCAACAGCACTCTTCACAGCCGGCTGTAACGACAGTAAAACAACCTCTTCGGCCCCCGTTTCATCACAGGCGTCATCTTTGGATGCCGCAAGCGTATTGGGTGAGGGAAAAACCGAGTTCGCCTTTAAGGTGACCGATGACAGCGGAAAGGAAACCGCCTTTACAATCCGTACCGATAAAAAGACCGTGGGCGAGGCTTTGGTTGAGCTTAACCTTATCGCGGGAGACGATAGCGAGTACGGACTTTATGTTAAGACGGTAAACGGAGTCACCCTCGATTACGATAAGGACGGAAAGTACTGGGCGTTCTATGTAAACGGCGAATACGCGCAGAAGGGTGTAGATTCAACCGATATTACCGCAGGCGCGGAATATGCCTTTAAGGCGGAAAAATAGACTTGAAGCTTAATATTAAGGAAACCGCCGTTTTCGCCCTTTTGGGAGCGCTTATGTACGCCTCCAAAATAATAATGGAAATACTCCCTAACGTGCATCTGCTCGGGGTTTTTGTTGTCGCGATAACGGTTGTTTACAGAAAAAAAGCACTGTATCCCATTTATATTTATGTGTTTATAAACGGTCTGTTTTCGGGCTTCGCTATGTGGTGGATACCCTATCTTTACATCTGGACTCTGCTTTGGGGAGCTGTAATGCTTCTGCCGAAAAATATTCCGCTAAGGGCAAGACCGATTGTTTATATGACGGTATGCGCCCTGCACGGATTTTTGTTCGGCACGCTTTACGCCCCCGCGCAGGCACTTTTGTTCGGACTTGATTTTAATGGTATGATAGCCTGGATTGCTGCGGGACTGCCGTGGGATTTTGTCCACGGGGTCAGTAATTTTATATGCGGCACGCTTATCTGCCCGATTATTGCCGTGCTCTCGCATTCCGAAAAATATATAACGGGGAATTAAAAAAGACCTCCTGCCCATTTCTTTCGGACAGGAGG
>CABVAD010000111.1 GCA_902496265.1 uncultured Oscillospiraceae bacterium | reverse complement strand
CTTTAAGATATCGCTACATACTTTCTCTGCAGCAAGGGGTAAAATTTCCCATTCCGCGTTTTCCATTACTCTTTTTTGTAGGGTCTCGGGTGTGTCGCCATCCTTAATATAAACCGCTTTTTGCATTATTATCTCGCCGCCGTCGGGTATTTCGTTTACGAAATGTACGGTAGCGCCCGTCACCTTTACGCCGTAGCTAAGCGCCGCCTCGTGGACGTGAAGACCGTAAAAGCCCTTGCCGCAAAAGGAGGGGATAAGGGAGGGATGAACGTTAATAATGCGTTTTTGATAGCGTGATGTAAAATCTTCGCTTAAAATGCACATAAAGCCCGCTAAAATAATAAGTTCGATACTGTTTTCCTCTAAAAGGGAAATAAGCTTTTGTTCAAATTCTTCCTGTGATACGCCATTTTTTACGCAGATCGCGGTTTTAATATCGGCATTCCGCGCCCTTTTAAGAGCGTATGCGTTTTCGTTATTAGAAATTACAAGCTTAATTTCGCCCGATTTTATAACCCCTGACTTTTCGGCGTCAATAAGCGCCTGCAAATTCGTGCCGCCGCCCGATACCAAGACAGCGATATTTATCTTTCTGCTCATATTATGGTTACCTTTGTGTCGGATTTGACTATTTTTCCTATAACATAGGCGTCCTCGCCGTTGGCTTTAAGAATTTCTATAGCCTTATCCGCGTCCTCTTTTGCTACAACAACGCTCATACCCACGCCCATATTATAGGTGTTGAACATATCGCGCTCGGGAATGTTGCCTGTCTTTGCAAGTAAATCGAAAATCGGGAGAACTCTAATGTCGGACTTGACAATTTCCGCGCCTAAGCCTTCGGGGATACTTCTAGGAATATTCTCGTAAAACCCTCCGCCCGTGATGTGGGAAACGCCCTTTACCTTAACCTGCTCAAAGAGGGCGAGCATCGGTTTAACATATATTTTAGTAGGCGCTAAAAGCGCGTCGCCTAAAGAAACACCGCCTAATTCCTTACGTGGTGCGGTAAGGTCGCAGTTTTCAACGTCAAATACCTTTCTTACAAGCGAAAAGCCGTTTGAGTGAACGCCGCTTGAGGGGAGTGCTATAATAATGTCCCCCTCGGTCATACTGCTGTTGTCAAGAATGTTTTTCTTATCGACAACTCCGACCGAAAAGCCTGCCAAATCGTATTCGTCCACGGGGTAAAAGCCCGGCATTTCGGCGGTTTCGCCGCCGATAAGCGCCGCTCCGCTCTGCACACAGCCCTCTGCTACGCCCTTTACAATCTCGGCAATTTTTTCGGGTACATTTTTGCCGCAGGCGATATAATCAAGGAAGAAAAGCGGCTTTGCGCCGCAGCAGATAATGTCGTTCACGCACATTGCTACGCAGTCGATACCGACTGTCGAGTGCTTATCCATAAGAAAAGCGATTTTAAGCTTTGTGCCGACACCGTCCGTACCGCTTACAAGCACGGGGCGCTCATAGTCCTTAACGTCAAGCTCGAAAAGTCCGCCGAAGCCGCCTACGTCCGAGCATACGCCAGCCGTCATAGTCTTTGCAATGTGAGCCTTCATAAGCTCAACCGCTTTGTAGCCCGCGGTAATGTCAACGCCCGCGTCGGCGTAGGATTTTGACTGTGAATTATTCATTTCTTACTCCTTGTTTTCTGAAATTTTGGTTTCAAATCTGTTTTTCATAGGGGCTTTGGGAATTTCGGTAGGATAATTTCCGTCGAAGCAGGCGGTGCAATATCCTCCGCCGTTTACGCCCTTTGCAATCTGCTTAACGCTCTCGACACTTAAATAGCCGAGGGAATCGACCCCGATTATTTTTGCTATCTCCTCAACCGAGTGCTTGCAGGCGATAAGATTGTCCCTTGAATCAATGTCTGTGCCGTAGTAGCAGGGATTCATAAAGGGCGGGGCGGAAACCCGCATATGAATTTCCTTAGCTCCCGCGTCGCGCAAAAGCTTTACAATTCGTGCACTTGTAGTACCTCTTACTATCGAGTCGTCAATCATTACAATGCGCTTGCCCTTTGCAATTTCGGAAATCGGGTTGAGCTTAATTTTAACCTTGTCCTCGCGGCTTTTCTGACCGGGGGCGATAAAGGTTCTGCCGATGTATTTATTTTTAATAAAGCCCAGTTCATACGGAATACCCGACTGCTTTGAATAGCCGATAGCCGCGTCAATTCCCGAATCGGGAACGCCGATTACAATATCCGCCTGAACGGGGTGCTCAAGGGCTAAAAATGCACCTGCGCGAAGACGCGCGGAATGTACGCAGCAGCCGTCGATTACCGAATCGGGGCGGGCAAAATAAATGTACTCGAACACGCAAAGCGAGCAGGGAGTCTTATCGCAATGGTCGGTTATGGTTCTGACACCGTTTTTCTCAAAAACCACGATTTCGCCGGGGCGCACATCGCGGATAAACTCCGCTCCCACCGCGTCAAGCGCACAGCTTTCGGAGGCGACAATATACCTGCCGTCGGGCGTTTTGCCGTAGCAAAGCGGGCGGAAGCCGTTTTCGTCCCTTACGGCGATGAGCTTTGAGGGTGACATTATAACCAGTGAATATGCGCCCGTAATTTTATTCATCGCCTGATTTACCGCCTGCTCGATTGAGGGGGCGGTAAGGCGTTCCTTAGTGATTATGTAGGAGATTACCTCGGTATCACTTGTGGTGTGGAAAATCGAGCCTTGAAGCTCAAGCTCTTTTCTCAGTTCCCCCGAATTTACAAGGTTGCCGTTGTGGGCAAGCGCCATTCTGCCCTTGATGTGATTTACCACAATCGGCTGGGCGTTGTTGCGGTCGTTAGTGCCCGTCGTGCCGTAGCGGACATGGCCTACCGCGATATTGCCTTCGCCTAAGCGGTCGATTATTTCGGGGGTGAAAACGTCATTTACAAGCCCCGTGTCCTTAAACGAGGTAAAAACGCCGTCGTCATTTACCACAATTCCGCAGGATTCCTGCCCGCGGTGCTGAAGCGCGAAAAGTCCGTAATAGGTGGTGTGCGCCACATCTGCAGTTTCGGGCGAAAAGACCCCGAAAACCCCGCATTCTTCTCTTAAATTACCCATTTTTGCCTCCGAGAATTATTCGCCGAATACTCTTTTCATCATTTCGTTGTAAGCGTCCTCAACTCCGCCCATATCGCGGCGGAAACGGTCCTTGTCAAGCTTTTCGTTTGTGTCCGCGTCCCAGAAGCGGCAGGTGTCGGGGGAGATTTCGTCCGCCAAAACGATAGTGCCGTCAGAAAGTCTGCCGAACTCAAGCTTGAAGTCAACCAGTTTTACATTAAGCGAGAGGAAATATTCCTTTAAAATTTCGTTTACCTTAAATGCCATAGATTTAATTGTGTCAATTTCTTCCTTTGTTGCAAGCTTTAAGGCAAGCGCGTGATATTTGTTGATAAGCGGGTCGTGCAGGTCGTCGTTTTTGTAGGAAAACTCGATTGTCGGCTCGTCAAAAACAATGCCCTCATCAACGCCGTAGCGTTTTGCGAAAGAGCCCGCCGAAATGTTACGGATAATTACCTCTAACGGCACAATGCTTACCTTTTTAACCACGGTCTCGCGGTCGTTTAATTCCTCGACATAGTGGGTGGGAACGCCCTGCTTTTCAAGTAAACGGCACAGGAAGTTGGACATTCTGTTGTTGATAACACCCTTGCCCGCAATAGTACCCTTTTTAAGACCGTCAAGGGCGGTCGCGTCGTCCTTATAAGAAACGATTACATATTCGGGATTTTCGGTGGCAAATACCTTTTTTGCCTTGCCCTCATAAAGCTGTGTTGTTTTTTCCATTTTTATTTCCTCCGTTTAATTATTAAACTGCTCTTCGACAGCCTTGTTTTTGCTTAGTACCTTTTCGTAATCAGCCTTGCGCTTATTGCCGAGCTTTTCGGCTAATTCCGAATCCGTGACCGCCAATATTTCCACACACAGCAAAGCGGCATTAACAGCGCCGTCAATAGCAACCGTTGCGACAGGTATGCCCGAGGGCATCTGCACGGTTGAAAGAAGGGCGTCAATACCGCCTAAGCCTGCTGATTTAATGGGTATTCCGATAACGGGAAGGGTAGTGTTAGCGGCAATTGCACCCGCAAGGTGCGCCGCCATTCCCGCCGCGGCGATTATTGCACCGAAGCCGTTTTCGCGGGCGTTACAGCTAAATACCTTAGCTTCTTCAGGCGTGCGGTGCGCCGAAAAAACGTGTACCTCAAAGGGTACGCCGAAGCTTTTAAGGGTGTCCGCGGCCTTTGAAACAACAGGCAGGTCGCTGTCGCTTCCCATAATGATTGCAATTTTTTTCATAATGCTCCTCCAAATCACAAAAAAGGGCACACTTATCCAACAAAGATAAGTATGCCCAGACGGTCGGCTTGACTCGTTCTTTGATTCATGTGGTGCTCCACTTATCCGTCAGTCACAAAGAACTATATATTGTATGC
>CABVAD010000110.1 GCA_902496265.1 uncultured Oscillospiraceae bacterium | reverse complement strand
TGTATTTTCGTCAAGTAAGAGAAATTATACAAACCATCATTATAAAAATAATAAAACCGAGACTTTAATGCAAGTCTCGGTTCGAAAATATTTGACTGTAATACTATTTGCTTAGTATTTTGGCAAACGGCTTTTCGAGCACGCAGAAGAGGGCGACGCCGCCGACTATCGCGATTCCCGCGTTAATAAGGGTTGAGCCTTGCCCTAAAACCGCGGTCGTAAGCGCCGCCTTAAAGCTTGAGCCTGCAAGCAGGTAGGTCACAAGCTTCCACGCGGTCTCGCCGACAAGGTTTACAAGCATACCGCAGGACGCTCCGACCACCGCCGAGGCGGTTTTGTGTGAAAGCTTGTTTTTAAGAAGTCCGAATATAATGCAGATAACGCCTATTACAAGGAATATAGGGCAGAGCACAGCGCTTTTGCCTGTGTATGAGCCGTTCTGTGTAAAGGTGTGAGCTAAAAGCCCCGCGAAAACCGTCAGAGACAGCACTCCCGAAACATAAAGCGGCACGGCGGGATATTTTTTGCGGCTTTTAAAGAAGTTGTAAACAAGACCCGTTGCAAGACCTATCAAAAGCTTCAAGACAAAGGTTTTGGGCGACGAGTCGGCGTGACCGTTGAAAATATCAAAAAAGCCCATACCGATAGAGCCCGCAAGTCCGCCCTGCCATCCGCCGACAAGTAAAGCCGCCAGCACTACTATAAGGTTTCCGAAATGTATGTACATATTTGCGAACGGAATGAACAGCACCGTAAGCGCAATATAGCACAGCGCCGCGAAAAGCGCAATAAATGTGATGTCGAGTATTTTTTGATGAGTTGTCTTTTCCATTTTGTTTTCCCCATTTCACGGAATAAATTGTTGCATATCTGCTTGGTAGGTGCTATTATTATAGCAATAAAGTGTACGCAAGAAAATAGACAATTTTAAATATTTTTAAAAGGACAGTTTTAAATGTTATTGGATTTTATCAACCTTAAGTCAGGCTCGGGGGCTATGTATCTTCGGCTTTATTCACAAATAAACGCCGCCGTATTAAGCGGCAGCGTTAAAAGGGGGGAGCGTCTTCCCTCAATAAGGGAGGCGGCGGCACAGCTCGGTGTCAGCCGCACGACGGTGGAAAACGCCTATATAAGGCTGTGTATTGAGGGCATAGCGGAAAGCTCGCCGCAAAGGGGGTATTTTATCTGCGGTGCGGCAAGACCCGCAAAAAAAGCGGCAGAGCCGAAAGAAAGCAAGCCGCCGATTTTATACGATTTTTCGGGGCGGAGCATTGATTCTGCCGCCGCGGACATATCCTTTTGGAAAAAAACGGTGAGAGAAGTGCTGAGAAACACAGACGTGCTTCTGTCCTACGGCGACCCGCAGGGCGAGGAGGGACTCCGCTCGGCGCTTGCGGCGTATTCATATAAAGCGCGGGGAGTCCGCACAAACCCCGAAAACATAGTAATCGGGGCGGGAATAGGCCCTTTGCTCAACATACTTTGCGGGATTATCGGGAAAGAGAACACCGTGGGGTTTGAAAACGGGGGCTTTGAGCAGGCGCGGCAGATTTTTTCGGATTACGGTATAGATTCGGTCGCATTACAAAGCGACAAAAACGGCGCTAAGACCGAGGCGCTTAAAAAAAGCGGGGCTAACATTCTTATGCTGCTTCCCTCCGCGCTTTCAAAAATCAGCGTAACGGGACTTGCCTCTCGGCGTTCCGCCTTTGTCAAGTGGGCAGAGGAAGAAAAAAGCCGCCTTATAATCGAGGACGATTATAACGGCGAGCTTAGATATACCGCACGAAGCGTTACGGCGTTTCAGGGCAAGTGCCCCCAAAGCACGGTTTATATCGGAAGCTTTTCAAAGCTGCTGCTGCCGAGCGTGAGAATAGCATATATGGTACTGCCCGACCGACTTGTGCCTTACTTTTCGGCGCGCAGAGGGGTATACAACCAAACCTGCGGCAAAACCGAGCAGATTGCGCTTAAAAGCTATATTGAGACAGGGGAGCTTGAAAAGCATCTGCGCAGGCTTCGCAAGCTGTATTACGCGAAAAGTCAGTACCTCTGCCGCGCGGTAAAGGAGATTATTCCGTCGGCTGAAATAATACTTTACGAGTCCTCGATAACCGCCGAGCTTGATATGAAAATAACCGCCGAAAGCGCGGATATTTGCTCCGCCGCCGAAAGCGCGGGAATAAGACTGCTGCCCGCAAGAAAAAGGGGAAGCGTGCGTCTTTGCTTTGCGGGGATATCCGACCGCGATATTATTCCCGCGCTCCAAAGGCTCAAAAAGGTTTTTTCAGATTTTTGAAAGCAGCTTATCGATAGAGCAGTCGTCTTTAAAATCAACCTCGCAGGGCTTTTTGCAAAGCGACCAGCTTTCGGTAAGCTCGGAAACCTCGCTCGGCTTTACCGTTTTAAGCTCGCTTAAGGACTCAACCTCAATCATACTGTCATTTGTATAGGTCTCAAAGGAACAGCCGCCGTCGGGATACGCGCTCTCCGGGTGCTTTGTGTCAAAGCTTTTGCGGAAAATATCGTCGCCGAGACAATAGTAAACCGTTCCGCAGTTAAGGTCAAAGCCGAGCTTGATAGGCTGTTCGTACCTTTCGTCCTGACGGAGTGTTACATAGCGGTTGCCCCAGTAAATGCGGTCATTGCTCATATCGGTGTAGGGCCAGACCGAGATTATACGGTTGGAAAGCAGTCCCGTGTCGTTGGTGTTCATTGGGATAACAAGCGTTCCGCCCTTTTCGGAAACCGAAAGCCCCCAGACCGAGAAGGTTTTGTCGCTGTCGGAAATATTTTTGACCCGCATTGTAACCTGCATATTCGCGTCGTCGGGGTCCATTTTGATTTCAAGGGTCTTTGCCACGCCGTTTTCCCTTTCGGGGGCGGGGGTAAATACCGCGCCGTATTCGGTCGTTTCGTAATGTACGGGCTCAAGGTCGGGATAATATGTTTCGGGGTAAGACTCGGGCGATATCCAAATTCTGTGGCCGCCGAGGTTTTCCCAGCGCTTGCCCTCGCCGAAATAATCGGTAAATTCTTTATCGTCCTTAGGACCGAACGCCCTTCTGTTACTGCACAGAATATTCTGCCCTCCCACATAGCCGAAACGGATAATGCGGGGACCTATATCTACCGTGACATACGCCTCGATTACTCCGTTTGAGATGCAAAGGCATCTTCCGTAATCCTTAAAGGACTCGATTTCTTTCTTGCTTACCATTTTTCTTTCACTCCGTTTTAATTATTTTTGATGTGTATTCCAACCCGCAGGGAGCGGGGGTAGGCAAAGCGAGCGCAAATAAATCGGTTGCTCTGCACTCGGTCTCAAAGAGCTTTAAAGCGGGCTCGGACAATTTTTTAATTTCGGAAACCCGCGTTACGACGGGAACAGCCGAATTTGCGCTTTTTTTCTTAAGCAAAGCCATTCCCCGTTCGTTAAAGCCCAGCACCCTTATATAGGGCGGCGGCTTCATAAAAAAGGTACTGTCAAGCCCGATAAAGGCGGACAGCGCAAGCCGCCTTATTCTCGCCAGCGTGTAGCGCTTGACCTTAACCCTATTATACAGGTCTTTAAGGTCTGTTGCAACCCTTATTGCGGAAAAAAGCTTGTTTTCCAGTCCCTCGCTTATATCGGGCAGGCTTTTAAGCTCGCTTAGCGTACGGGTTCTGAGCACCGCCAAAACCGCGCTTTCAATCCGTCTTATATCCGCGATATTTGACGGTTCGAGCAATGAAAAAACATTTTCGGGGATATACTCTCTGCAAAAATCATAATCGCCTGACAAAAGCCTTTCCCTTAACAGCGAGGCGGAGGCATAGCCGCCTGATACCTCGGGCGAATCGTGACCCGCGCCCTGACGTTTAAGCGTAACAAATTCAAAGTCAGCGCCGATATTACCTGCCGCCGCCAGATACTCCACCGCAAGGTTGTTGTTAGCGCCCGACAGCACGCCCCTTTTAAGCCCCATATCGCACGCCGCCCTTTCCCGCGCCGCGGCAAAGGTCATTCCCGTGGCGAGATAAGCGTTAAGCTTTTCGGGAAATTCCTTTGCTTTAAGAATTTCGCAGGCGGCGGTAAGCTCTCTTATATCGCCGCTCTCGCTTCCGAAAAGCAGAGCGTCACAGCCCGCGGCTTTAAGCGCCGAGACCCCGCCCAGAGCAAAATTCTGTGCTGTGGACATTGAATAGGCGACGGGCAGTTCGAGCACCAAATCAGCGCCGCAAATCAGCGCCGCCCTTGCCCTTATCCGCTTTTCAAGGATTGCAAGGTCGCCGCGCTGAACAAAATTCCCGCTTATAACCGCAACAACCGTTCCGCGCTCCTTAGCTTTTTTTAATAGGAGCGCGTGACCCGTGTGCAGGGGGTTGAACTCCGCTATAATACCCGTTACAGACAAAATCTCACATCTTTTCAAAAAAAACTTGAAAAACCGCTTTATATAAAGT
>CABVAD010000109.1 GCA_902496265.1 uncultured Oscillospiraceae bacterium | reverse complement strand
AAATCTTTGCAAAAAGCTCAAGCGTTTCCATACGGTAGTATGCGGTTATAAGGTCGCAGCCTACCGTCAGCGCCCCGTGGTTTTGTAGCAGTAACACATCATGCTCTGCAAGGTACGGCGCTATTGCCTCGGGTACTTCGTTTGTAGAAGGCGTGCCATAGGGAGTAAGCGGTATTGAGCCTATTGCGATTACGGTCTCAATCATACTGTATTCGTCAAGGCTTTTACCCGCAACCGCATAGCCCGTAGCTGTCGGTGGGTGGGCGTGTACCACCGCGCCCACATCGTCGCGCTCGGTATAGCAGCGCATGTGCATTTTAATCTCGCTTGACGGTTTGTAATTACCCTCAGCCTCTACGATATTCATATCCTTGTCGATGATAACAAGCTTTTCGGAAGTTATAAAGCTTTTCGATATGCCTGTCGGCGTTACCAAAAAGTTTCCGTCCGGCAGCTTTACCGACACATTGCCATCGTTAGCGGCAACCCAACCGAGCTGCCACATTTTGTGGCACACATCACATATTTGATCTCTTATTTCCTGATAATTCATTTTCTATATTTCTCCTCATTTCACAACGCCCTTTTGAAGCATAATATTAGCATATAAAGCAGATTCCCCGGTGGCTATGATCGCATACGCGGTTTTAGCCTCATCGTAAAAGGCAAAGCGCTCTGTCTGACCTATTGCCTTTTCTCCACGTTCGTCATACTTCGATATTATCTCCTTATATTCATCCCAAATAGGCGTTTCTACATTATCTCCGGGCATTACCTGCATTAAGGAAACGGGAGTTTCAACATATGTATCAAGCGGGAAAACGGTTAATATTGCCTCTAACAGCTCGGGTACGCCGTGACCGTCGCACCGTATGACCTTTGCGTTTTTGCCCATACTTTCGCTCGGGAAATTACCGTCGGCAATAACAAGTCGGTCGCTGTGACCCATTTCGCAAAGCACCTTTAAGAGTTCGGGAGATAATATCTTTGGTATTCCTTTAAGCATAAAATTCCTCTCTTACTTTTTAAACTGCGCGCCGTAGTTTGCGCAGGCTCTGTAATCCGCGCCCTCTTTATCCATTCCGAAAGCATTCCATGCAGCCGGGCGGAATATATCCTCCTCGGGTACATTGTGCATACAAACCGGGATACGGAGAATGGAGCAAAGCGTTATAAGGTCAGCACCTATATGTCCGTAGGATATAGCGCCGTGGTTTGCGCCCCAGTTATTCATCACATCATAAGCGGACTTGAACGCGCCCTTGCCAGTAACTCTCGGGGTAAACCAAGTGCAGGGCCAAGTGTAATCAGTGCGCTTCCAGAGTGTATCACTTACCTCTGTCGGCAAATCCACCGTCCAGCCCTCAACTATCTGGAGTACAGGTCCCAAGCCCTTTACAAGGTTCAGTCTTATCATTGTCGCCGGCATTTCAGCCTTTGTTTCAAAGCGGGAGGAGAATCCGCCGCCTCTGAAGTAGCCGAGGTCGGCATAGTTCCAAGTGGTGTTATCCATAATAGCCTTTTGATCAGCCTCTGTTACATCATACCACGGTTTCATAACGGCGTTGCCGTTTTCGTCCTTTGCCGCGCCGCTTGCGTCAAGGCAGCAGGCGCCCGAATTGATAAGATGGATAAAGCCGTCCGCATCTTTTGCGTGACCCTCAAGGTCATAGCCTGTTACTCTTTTTACGGATTTACCGTTCCAGCAGGTTCTTACATCGGCAAACATCTGCGCGCGGTTGGTGAGCAGTTTCATAAACAGCATACCGAGTCCGTTTAAAACATCATTTTCGGTTGCAAGTATGTACGGTTCTCTCGCTCCGTTCCAATCGAACGAGGTATTAAGGAGCGCTTCGGGGAAATCGCAGTTCGGATAGAAGTCCGTCCACTGGCGCTGACCCTGGAATCCTGCGGCTATTGCGTTGTGACCTACCGCTTCCTCCTCACAGCCTTTGGGGAGATTTTTATTACCGTTCATAAGGTCTTTTATTATAACACACATCTTAACGGTAAATTCCCAATCCTCTTTTTTCTGCTCATCTGTTCTCTGCAGATTTTCGGGATTTTTATCAAAGCCCATTTTGCAATATTTCTTCGACCACTCAAGAGCTTTTTCATACTCTTTTTCGTCATAAATGCCCTCTGTCATTCGGCGGATAATCTCCACTTCGTCTACAGATTCCACCCGCATACCGAGGTAATCCTCGATAAAATGAGGATCTATAATAGAGCCACCTATACCCATTGTGATAGAGCCTATCTGCAAATAGGATTTACCGCGCATTGTAGCCGCCGCTACCGCCGCTCTGCCGAAACGCAGCAGTTTCTCGCGAACATCGGAGGGAATTTCGGTATCGTCCGCATCACAAACATCATGACCATAAATGCCGAACGCAGGCAGTCCCTTTTGAGCGTGTGTCGCAAGTACAGACGCCAAATACACAGCGCCCGGTCTTTCCGTACCGTTAAAGCCCCAAACCGCCTTTATTGTGTCCTTTTCCATATCCATGGTTTCTGCGCCGTAGCACCAGCATGGTGTTACGGTAAGTGTTATATCCACGCCTGCCTTGCGGAACTTATCCGCACAGGCGGCGGCTTCGGCTACTCTGCCTATCGTAGTATCCGCAATAATTACCTTTACAGGCTCGCCGTTTGAGTATTTAAGGTTTTCAGTGAAAAGCCTTGCGGCGGCTTTCGCCATATTCATGGTCTGGTCCTCCAAGGACTCGCGAACACCCAAAACTCCCCTGCGTCCGTCTATTGTAGGACGAATTCCTATTACCGGATAATCTTGTATGTATCTGTTTTTCATAATAAATCTCCATTCTTTCATAGCGGTATAATCCCGTAATTTTTGATTACACTTTAGTAACCGATATATTAGGCTTTCAATAAGACTTATGTTCAAAGTCAAATCCGCATTTTGACAAAAATTCCCTTGCCATCAAAGTTGCTCCCATCTGATTCGGGTGTACACGATCCCAAGCTATACAGGAAGAATGGCGAATTTGCAAAAATCTTTCATAGAGAGATTGAAAATCAACAAATATGCATCCATGTTTTTCTGCGAATTCAGCACAAATGGTCACATATTCGTCCATTCTTTTTCTCATTTTATCCTCTCGATTTGATTCCATATAATACGGTGACAACAGAAAAATTCCTTTGACATTACCTTTTACAGCTAATATCATTTTTTCAAGGTTACTATAATATTCACTCGGCAAAACAGCTACATCCGGCATAGCCGGTGAGTCAAATTGTCTCCAAACATCGTTGATTCCTATACATATAGAAACCCAATCAGGATTAAGAGACACAACATCGCGTTCAAATCTGGCAAGTAAATCACGGCTTGTGTTTCCACTGGTTCCTGAATTTGTAACGCGGATATTTAACTCCGGATACCACGCAACAAGCATATTTTCAATAATGCGGACATAACTTCTTCCTACATTTTCAAATAGACCTTCTCCAATCGGTTGTGTACTTCCCATATCAGTTACCGAATCACCGGCAAATACTATTCTATCACCATTCTCAAAAATCATTTCCTTGCTCCTTATTGTATTATTGAATCAATATTCCGGTTTATCGGTAAATTCGATTTCCGGTTTTCCTTTCAGTCCGTCGCTTTCAAAAATAATAACCTCGTTTTCGCCCTTTTTAATAAGCGAGCGCGGCACATAAAGCGTTTTTTGCGGCCCTGCCTCCCAGTATCTGCCGAGATTAAAGCCGTTAAGCAGCACAAAGCCCTTTTTAAAATTATCCGTTCTTAAAAATGTGTCATAAGCCTCGTCCGCCGAAAATGTACCCCTGTAAAATGCAGGAATACAGTCACCGATTTCTTCGCCAAATTTAAGCGTGGATATATCGGTCATAGGCAGCGGGTATACATCCCACGAAAAATGAATTTTATTGCCGAGCAGCACCCTGCCGGGCAGCCCCTTTTTTCGCATCATTTTATTGCCGAAATTCGCTCTGCCCATATTTTCTGCAAGCACCGTGAGCTTATCCCCCGCCTATGCGGTTATATTTACCGTAAGCGACTCATTAATATAGGCAATATCCTGCAATTCGTCATTTACAAGCATCTGCGCGCGGTTTCCAAGTTTTGCGAATGTAAGCGTTGTGTCCGTATAATCACGGTTTGAAACGGCGGTATAGGCTACATAGCCGTAGCCAGCACCGTAACGCTCTATAACGCACGGCACATCACTTTGTATCTGGCTTGAAATAATATCAAGATCGACAGCCCTCACCGCGCTGAATATCAGCCTTATGAGCTTTCCGCCCATATAAAAATCACCGTTTAATTTCAAAATTCATTTTTCCATCTTCACTTGTAACTTTATTTTAGATTTTAGTGACATTTTATGCCTGCGATAGTGACCTAACCAACATACTTATTTTAAGGCTTAAATTCAGCGCGGTGAGGGCTGTCGATCTTGATATTATTTCAA
>CABVAD010000108.1 GCA_902496265.1 uncultured Oscillospiraceae bacterium | reverse complement strand
ATCCGTTTTAGGCTCGGTCTTAGTGTCATCGCTTTGCTTTACCGAAATAAAGGAGGTTATTTTCCAATTTCCCTTATGGGCGGCGGCGACAAAGGAGGGCCACAGTATATCGCGGCAGAACTGCTCTGTTGTCATTCCGTAGATCTGCGCCATTTGCTTTTGATTTTCATCTGTTAAATCGGGAAATCCCGCCGCAAAGAGGTTCTGGGCGTTTACGACAGGATAAAGCGAATATTCCAGCGACTCATAAAGCATTGCGTCAAGGATTCCCAAGCACGCCGTCCTTATGTAGTCACCGTTAACCGCGAATACCGAGCCGTTTTCCATATTGCTTCTCCAGATAATCGCGGGCATATCCTCGTTATTTATACCGAGGGAATTTTTCTCCTCTGCCGAAAGAAAGCCGACCATATATGTTTTTGTCCTTGAAGAAATGTCGTACCAGGGAATTTCCCTTTCCATATCCGCAAGCTCAGGGTTCTTTAGTTCCTCAAAGGAATAGTGGGTCTCGCCGCCGAGAAGAAACCCTCCGTAGAGACGTATTTCCCGCAATTTCACCGTTTCCGCACGCAGTCGCTGAATACCGAGAAGATTTTGCAGAGTATAACAGCCCCTTATCGTGCCGTATGAAGGCATACGGTAGAAAATCACAATGCCGCCCCGCTTCACATATTCGGTAAGGGTTTGAGCCGACTGCTCGGTATTGCTTTCGAGCAATTCCCCGTCCACGAGCAAATATGCCTGTGGGTTATCCGCCGTATTAATTATTTCGTACCCCTCTTCAACAGACGAAAACGCCGTAAAGGCTTTTTTGCGGTATTCCGTCCATTCCTTTATCGCACCGAAGTAGCCGTTATCCTCTTTACCGAAATACAAGACCTGCTGTTTCATTCCGCCGTCCGTGCTGAGGCTCTGCTCTTTTTTCTCAATAATCTCCGTTTCCGCCATATGATTTACATCATAGTCGTTATAATATTCCTTTAAGACTGCCGAAGAGAGAAAGATAGCCAGCACGACAATAATCATAGTCAGCATCATAAAAAGATTACGTTTTGACAGCATAGCTCTTCCTCCCTTTTAATAATACTTTATTGCTGAATCATTCGTATAAGCTCAAGAGTTTGACTGTCGACCGCCACCGACGAAGCCCTAAGCTCGTCAAGCACTTCGAAAAATTGGTCCTTACGGCTCGTTTCAAAATACAGCTTAAGCCTCAGCGTATATGCCGCAAGCAGATCAGGGTACCGTCCGTAAAAACGATTCCCCCAAAGCTCCGCCTTATCGTATTCTCTGAGCTCGGTTATTCTGCCGATAAGCCATTCATAACATTCCGGCGTAAGGCTGCCCCTCGCGTTTTGAAAGAGCCTTTCGCAAAGCTGCTCCATCTTTCCCACATAATCCGTCTGCTCAACCTGCGTGAACACCTTCTGCTTGAGCATATGATTCATATACCGCACAAGCTTCAAAATCCGCTTCTGACATTCTTCGTCTTCGATGTCGCCCTCTTCTATCTGCTGTTCGGCTTTTCGGACATTATCGCGGAAGGTATCCATCTTACTCTGTAAAAAGGACGCCGCGTAATGGGCAACCTCCGAATCGTCGCTGTCAAGGGCGAGCGCAATTGCGGAAAATGACTCGTCGGTTTCGCCCAAAAGCACATTAAGCATATTCGCGCGCTTTTTTTCCCTGTCCGAAACAAGAATGGCCTCTCCGACCGAGACGATATTACGTTCTCTGTTCTCGTCGGCTTTGACTCTCGCAATATGTCTCGTTTTACTGAATTCGACATCTGAAAGGTCTCTGTTTCCGATTTTTATAAAGCGGTACTTGAAAAAAGCAAAAAGGAAATACATTATTCCGACTATCGGACAAAGCAGCATAATAACGGTGTTCATCAGATATTGCTTTCGGTTATCCGTATCTTTTTTAAAGATAAGCCACCAAATCAGATAGGCAAATGAAATAAGCGTGTTGAGAATCAGTACGGTTAAAAAAATTATTCCGCCGCGCGTCATAACTCGGTCTCCCTCCGTACAACCGTACGGATTCCTTTTTGACCGAGACTGCTCATTAAAGACTCGCATTCTTCCTTACCCGTACCCGTAAGAAGAATATAGAGTCCGCCGTCCTTTCCGTAACCGATATAACCCGCCGAATGGAGCATTTCCGAGATGACAGGTATGCAGGTTTGCGTATCCGTATCCGGCGGGGAGACCTTTAACAGAACATAATCTGTCATACTCTTTTTTTCGGCTTCGCGGTAGGTATCGAGCAGTTCGCCGAACGCCTCTGCCTTTAATACTCTGCCTCCGTCCGAGCAGCGTTCATTATTGAGGAGTTCAAGACGCTCCCGCGCTCTGTTTACCGATTTGAGGATAAGCTTGCAAAGTACCGTCAAACGGTTGGATTCGTCGATTGTCATTCGCTCGAACGGAATACTCCAAAGCATAACCGTCATATCGGGCTTTTCCTCTTGCCAAACGGTATACGCCATCATCGGATACTCCGAATCCATATTTCGGTTAAGATATACGATGTTTTTTGTAATCGCGTCAAAAAGGGGCTCTTTATCGGGCAGATATACCGTATGACCCATTGAGGCGGCTTTCTCGGTTGTGTATCCGAACAGCCGCGCATAATTATTACCGTCAATACGGTAAATACAAACGTCCCGACAGTCGGTTACCTCCTTTACAAGGTTAAGCGCCCGAAACAGAATTTTTGCAGGATCATCATCGCCGATCCTATCTATCATTTCATAAACCGTACCGAGACTGTAATCATAATTTACAACCTGCGTGATAAGCCCTTCCTTTACGCGTAGGTTACTGTCATTAATATCGGTGATATCGGTCACCCGTTCAGAGAGAAAATCAACCTCCTGCTCCTTTTCCTCCTTAAGGAAATTAAGCCTGTCCTTCATATAGCCGACTACCAGACCCACAATAAAGATTTCCGCTATCCACACATATGTATTGTAATCGGTCACCACGGTAATTCCCGACTTATTATACATCTGCCTAAATATATATCCCGCCGTGGCGAGCAGTGCCGAAAAGGTAGCCTGCCTTTGTCCGTGTACCACCGCGAACAGCAGAACAAAAATCAAGTAAAAATCGATTTTGGAAAAATATTGGCTTTCGGTCGCACGGTTGTTAAGCATAAAAAACGGAATAAAGAAAATCAGATTTTCTATATACGGAACCCACGCTCCGAGGAATTTCAGCGTTTTATAATAAATTCTCTGCCATATGCTAAGACCCGGGTGCGAGCTGTCCAAAAAACGGCCGCTATGCTTTTTCATATAGCTTAGAGTCTTTTGTATAATCTCCTCGGGAGTATACCGTATTTCAAATCCAAACTCCTCTTTAAAGCGCTTATTTGACAGCACAGCGGAGTTTTGTTCTTCAAGCGTATTATCGATTTTCTCGGGTTCTCTCCCGAGAGCCTTGCTTATCGCGTCAACTATGTCAAACTCCGAATAGGCTTTGGAGGAGGAAATATTATACAGACCGTAGCTGTGCTTATCGCAGGCAATCAGCTTATATATGCTTTCCACCGCGTCGCCCGCATAGGTTAGACCGTACTTATAATTTCTTTTATATGTAACCGTGCCGTCCCTGAAAGCGTCCAGACACTTGCTCTCGCAGATTCCGAACGCCGCCTCGTTTTTGTCCTTCGGGACGTCGTAGAGCCTGTCAAGTCTTAAAATAACAACATCTTTGTTTAACCGTTCCTGATAAAATCTGCAGCTTTCCTCCGCCTGCAGGAGGGTCATAGATCTCATTCCCGCGGGAACGGGCTTAACCGCTTCGGTCACGGGAACTGTAAAGGAATTGCCGTAAACCTCAACAGAGGAAAGATAGATAAGTCTGCCCTTATTCAGCGCCGACCACGAAAGCAGAATATTCTGGAGTCCCGAGGCATACTCAACCACTTCTCTTCTTGAATCCTTCTCATATAAATTGCTGTCAAACGCGCCGAGCAAAACCGTAACATCGGGATTAACGCTTCGGAAAACCTCTTTTACCGAATCAGCGGAGTATGAGAAATCATACCGTTCGAATACGTGTTCATAGCGTTCCGACGGATTCCTGTTTCCCGACAGCACATAAATTCTGTGCCCTTCCTTATACAGCTTTAACGATAGTTTTCTCATCATAGGCGATGCGCCGCCTACAAGCATGACGTCCATAACTTACTCCATCTTTTTTGTTTGCCTTCTACCTGATAATAAGGTTAATTCTAATTATATCCGTAATCGATTGCAAAATTATACAGGCTGTATACATTCTGCTCGATATAATAGCATGCAAATTTTTCATTCTCAAAGTATACCTTAAGCTCGTTCGGATACAGCTCCCCGAATTTCTGCGCCCAGTAATACATTCTGGACATTGTAATCGCACGCCGCGGTCCGTTATAAGCGGAAATTCCCGAGTTTTCGGGAAGTTCCTTTGCCGCCTCTTCTTCGGACACCTCAGGAACTTTTCCGCCGTATCCGTAAGCATAG
>CABVAD010000107.1 GCA_902496265.1 uncultured Oscillospiraceae bacterium | reverse complement strand
TATAAAAACTGATAAAAGTATATAGGTGATTCGATTATTTTTTCAGAAATCCGATTGAGGTTTGTTTATGAATAACATATCTTTACCGAGGACGCTTCTCTGCGGCTACTGTGACTGCAGTGAATTCGGTACGCTTAAAACATCACCCGAGAGAACAGCTAAAAGCTTTGAAATTGAATACTACTTGGAAAACGCCTTTGAAACCTATCTAAACGGTGAAAAAATCCCGATATACGCCGACCGTATTCTGATAGCAAGACCCGGAGACGTCCGCTACAGCCGTCTGCCCTTTAAAACCGCCTTTTTAAAATTTAAAGCAGACGGTGAGCTTGCGGAAATGCTTAACAGCACTCCTAAATATTTTACCGCTGTTCATAAAAAGCAGATACTTGAGCTTTTGCACGAAATAATTGTGCTTAACGAAAAGGAAGAAAAAGACCCGCTTATGTCGGGCGGCAAGCTTTTAACCCTACTTAGTATCATTATTAACGACAGCAAATGCGAACAGCGCGGTCAGGGTGTAAACCGTCAGCTTATACACAAGGCGAAAAAGTACATTGAAGACCATTTTCGCGAGCATATCTCGACAACCGATATTGCCGAAAGCGTTGATTTAAGCGAATCGCGGTTCAGAGTTCTGTTTGCGGCAGTCTACGGCATATCTCCACATAAATATTTAACCGATGTAAGAATTTCCGCCGCAAAGGAAATGCTTTGGGAAAACGCAATTCCGCTTTCAGAGATTGCAGAAAAGTGCGGCTTCGGCTCACAGCAGTATTTAACCGACACCTTTAAAAAATCGGTGGGAATATCTCCCGGAAAATACAGGGTACAGTTTGCAAAAAAATATACAGACGAGGTAGATGTATTATGATTAAATACGCAATTATTGGCGCGGGCTGGCGAAGCGAATTTTATTTAAGAATAGCCGCTTTATTGCCCGACACCTTTAAGGTAAGCGGAATTTATATCCGAAACAGGCAAAAGCAAGAGGAGTTTTCCAAAAAGTACAATGTTCCGATATTAGATACACTTGATAAACTCCTTGAAACCGATTTTGATTTTATCGTCTCCTGCGTCAATAAGACGGGTATCTGCGATACCGTAAGGGAGCTTGCAGACAAAAACATTCCCGTACTTACCGAAACGCCCATCGGAACCTCTGTTTCGGAAATTGATGATTTTTTATCCGAAATAAAGCCCTATTGGCGGGTTCAGGTCGCCGAGCAATTTCACTTTCAGCCGAGAAACGCCGCTATTAAAAGCGTAATAGACAGCGGTATTTTGGGCGAGATAACGCAGGTTCAGCTTTCCTGCTGTCACGATTATCACGCCGCAAGTCTGATAAGATTTTTCCTCGGCACGGGGGACGAAATGCCCGAAGGCTTTTCCTTTACCCAATCCGATACGGTCACACGCTATAATTCCCGCGGCGGTCTTTTAAAAGAGCCGCAAACCGTCACAGCAGAAGAAAAATTTGCTTTTTTTAAATTCAAGGACAAAACTGCCGTTTACGATTTTAACTATGAGCAGTATTTTTCCGATATACGCCGCTCGCGAATTTTAATAAGGGGGACAAACGGAGAAATATTAAACAATGAATGTACCTATTTAAAAAACGGTCTTCCCCATTCCTTTTTTCTTCAAAGAAATTCATACGGAGCAAACGAAAGCCTCGACGGGTTCACTCTTGTGAACATAACCGTCGAGGGTAGAGTATTATATGAAAATCCGTTTAAAGGCTCCCGCCTTTCGGACGAGGAAATAGCAATAGCAACCTGTCTTTTGAATATGAAAAAATATCTTGAAACAGGAATACCGTTTTATACCCTTGAGGACGCGGCGACCGACTCCAAAATTTTTTTATCGGTTTAGGCAATTGTTAGCGGCTTTGCTGTAACAGCCGCAAAAGCAACGCCTTATTCATCGTGACAGAGCAAAATAATATATTCTTTACCCGTCTAATATTCGTCTTTTTGGATATAAATAACGGCGTTTTTAAAGTATTTAGCACATTCAATATGGTCGCGGTGGGTGTGGGTAATAATTAAATCGGTTATTTCCTCGGGTGAAATTCCGATATTGCAGAGTGCCTTTATCGGACCAATAAAATCCGTCATATCAAAGCCCGGCATAGTTTCACAGCCCGAGTCAACCAATATAAGGCGGTTTTCGGTTTTAATTAAATATACCCTAAAGACGATGGGGCGGAATTTGTTTTCCGCCCCGTTTTCAAATGTCCAGCTTTCAGGTAAGCGATTTCCCGTAATTTATAGGAATTATATCTATCATTCTACCGTCAATACTACCTTTCCGACATTCTCACCGCGATAAAGAATATCGTGCGCCGCCTCCGCCTCTGTTATGGGCAGAGCCTTGTAGATGGTGGGATTAACCTCACCGCTTTCAACCTTCGGCCATACGTCGCGAACAAGGCTTGCTAAAATCTGCGACTTTACCTCGGGTGTTCTTGAACGGAGGGTACTGCCGACAATGCGGACATTCCTTACATATATATTCTTAAGGTCAATTTTGGTTTTCTGTCCCGCAAGGACGGCTATCATAATCCAGCGCGCGCCGTGGGTCAAATAATGGATACATTTGCCCATTATCTCGCCGCCCAAGCAGTCAATAGCAACGTCTACGCCGTGACCGTTTTGGAGTTCTTCTTTAAGTACTTCGGAAATATCTTCCTTTGTTGTGACCACAACCCTGTCGGCGTTCAAATGTTTTATATTATCGGCAATTTCATCGGTTAAAACCGTGGTAATTACCCTTACCCCGAACGACTTTGCCATAGGAATAATAACGCTTGCAAGACCGCTTGCACCGGCGTTCATAAGTAAGGTATTTCCCGCCTTGATTCCGCCCTCAATAAAGAGGTTAAGGTATGCGGTTGCAAAAGCCTCGGGCATTGCCGCCGCCTCTATCATAGAGCAGTTTTTCGGCACCGGAATAAGCATATCGTATTTAACATTAGCATACTGGGCATATCCGCCGCCCAAAAGCGCACAAACCTTGTCCCCTATCTTCCAGTCGGATTTTTCCTTTGCACCGTCCGCGATTTCAACTATTGTACCCGCGATTTCAAGCCCCATCCACTCAGGACAGCCCGCGGGCGGAGGATAATCTCCCTCTCTCTGCATTAAATCGGCTTTATTCAGCGCCGCCGCTTCAATTTTTATTAAGCGAGACAGCCCCCAATCCATCAAATCACGCCGCCGTAACCTATTGATTTTTGTATGAAAACAGGTTATAATATCGGCATAGATATTATAACGGCGTAAAGATATGATCAGCGCGAACGAAGGGCGGTGCGAAATATGCAGAATATTACAGGAACTCTGATGTCCGAGGATCGGCCGATTGCAAAAATCAAAAACGGAATGATTACCGAAGCCGAAGACGAATTGCTTCCGCTGTATTTAAAGCGGACAAGAAATGTGGGAAACTGGATTGCTTCCCGTGCCATTGACTCACACAGAATCAACTCGCGGCTTTTAAAAAGAGCGCTCCGGCTACGCACAACCGACGATATCGCGACAGCGCTCGCTGTCAACGCGGCTACGGTGACCGACAGATATTGGTTTAAGCCTGAAGGCTCGACAGCGGTCTATGAGGACATCCGATTCAAGGAAAACTATTTTGCGGAGCTTGCTCTCCGCGGTGATCCCGACAGCTTCTCGTGCAAGCCCTCAAGAACGCCCGAACTCACCAACACGGGCAGCTTTGAAAAGTGTTGGAAGCTCATTAACGGCAAATGGTGGATGTACAAAAGCGGCAATGCAGAAGAATTATTCTCGGAGCTGTTCATCTGTCGGCTCGGCGAAAAGCTCGGCCTTCCTATGGCGCATTATGAGACGGACGGGCAGTATATCCGCTCCGAAGATTTTACCGACGGGGCAAAGGTGAATTTTGAACCAATCAAAGCCCTTGTTGATGACGATGAAGATTATTCATATTGCTTTGAAGTGCTTAATGCTCTATCGCCTGCGCTTGCGCGGCAGTATCTTGTATTAATATGGATGGATTCCGTTTGTTACAATATGGATCGCCATACCGAGAACTTCGGATTACTAAGAGATGTGAAAACAGGTGAAATTCTGTCACTCGCGCCAAACTACGATAATAATATCGCGCTCATAGCGAAAGGTTATCCGAGTGATGTCAGCCGTAAAAACGACGGCTTGATTCGCTTCTTGAGTGAGTTCATTCATAGCAACCCCGAAGCGCATAAAATGTATCGGCAGATGGAACTGCCTGAGATTACAGCCGAAATGATTAACGAATGTATGAATGAAATTCCGATAGAGGTGAACAGGGATTATATTCTCGCCTTTATTCTGAACGGACAGGAAAGAATAAGAGAAATCATCAGTATGGACAAAATCCACTCCGAGGATGAGGGCAACGGGATAGGCATAATGCTCTGACCAAAATAAAATACTGCCGCAGAATGGTGCCGAAAATCGGTACCGTTTTTTTATCACGGCGACAGGAGGATTCATATGAAGAAAACAACTATTTCGTTAAAATAACGCTCACCTCTTAGAGGCGGGCGTTATTTT
>CABVAD010000106.1 GCA_902496265.1 uncultured Oscillospiraceae bacterium | reverse complement strand
CTGCGTTCTTCGACTTCGCCCGAATCAAAATTCTTCTAAATGGCAGGTCGAAGAGTTTGTGTCTCCGCCTTTTTTCGTTCTGCGAAGTCACGAATTTGCAGGAATACGCGGTATTTCAAAAATGAGTGCAAAGCAGGCGGAAAAAGGCGGACACCCAAACCTTAACGGGTTCGACTCTCGCCAGCCTAATCAATCGGCATTGTTGCCGCCGCGTTGAGTGATGAATCTCCTATATTACCGTCCTTAAATTCGTAAAACGCCTGAACGCCGACCATTGCCGCATTGTCGCCGCAATATTTAAGCTCGGGGAAATAAAGCGTAATTCCCCGTCGCTTACATTCGTCCGCAAAACGGGCGCGAAGCTCGCTGTTTGCCGAAACGCCGCCCGCGACCGCAAGGGTTTTATAGCCGTATTTTTCCGCCGCCGCAAGCGTTTTTTCTATAAGCATATCGCATACCCTCTGCCTGACGGTTGCGCATACGGCGGGTACATCAATTTCCTCTCCCTTTTGCGCGGAATTATTAACAAGGTTCATAACCGCAGTTTTAAGCCCCGAAAAGCTGAAATCAAACTCGCCCGAGCTTACCTTAGGGTAAGGAAGCGGGTATTTTTTAAGATCGGCTTTCGTCGCTATCTTATCAAGGTTCACGCCTCCGGGGTACTGAAGTCCCAAGGCTCTTGCCGTTTTGTCAAAGCACTCGCCCGCCGCGTCGTCCCTTGTGCCGCCTAAAATTTTAAATTTTGTGTAATCCGTAACCTCGGCTATCACCGTGTTTCCGCCCGATACCAAGAGACAGAGAAAGGGCGGCTTTAATTCGGGGTTGGTAATGTAATTTGCCGCTATGTGAGAGCGCAGATGGTGAACGGGAATAAGCGGCTTATTAAGCGCCAGCGACAGCCCCTTAGCAAAATTGACCCCCACAAGCAAAGCCCCGATAAGCCCCGGTGCAAAGGTGACCGCCACCGTGTCAATATCGGAATAGGTGATTCCCGCGGCTTTAAGCGCGTCCGAGCAGACCGCGGAAATCGCCTCGGTATGCCGTCTTGAGGCTATTTCGGGAACGACCCCGCCGTATATTCTATGCTCTGCTATTTGGGTTGAAACAATGCTTGAAAGCACTTCTCGCTCCTTAGTGACCGCCGCGGCGGTCTCGTCACAGGAGCTTTCAATTGCCAGAATCTTCATAGGAAAACCTCTTTGTCATAATAAGCGCGTCCTCGCGCGGGAGTCTGTAAAAATCCTTTCTTCTTCCCTCTTCTTTAAAGCCGGTTTTTTGATAGAGGGAAACCGCCGCAGTATTAGAGGGGCGCACTTCGAGCGATACAAAGCTTAACCGCTTTTCCTCAGCATACTCAAAAATTTTGTCAAGCAAGGCGGCGGCAACGCCCTTTCGCCTGTACTGCGGGAAAACCGCGACGTTTGTAATATACCCCTCGTCAATAACCGCCTTAACACCTATGTAGCCTAAAAGCTTGTTTCCCGTCTCAGCAACAAAGAATTTTGTGCCTGAACGGTAGGCTTCGAGTATGCCCTCCTCGCTCCAAGGCTCCGAAAAGCATAATTCTTCAAGCTTTGCAATGTCTTTTATGTGTCTGAGTTCGAGCGGTACTATACATATATTACTGAAAAAACCGCATTCTTGAAGCGCGTCAACCGCCGCGAAAATTTCGTCGCGGCAACGGCGGTAAACCGAAATATCTCCCCCGAACGGGTCGGAAATGCCGTTTCCTAAGACATACAGCTTGCCGGCAGGTACTCCCGCCGATAAAAGCACCGACTTATGCGAGGGTGAAAGGCAGATGATTTTATCCGCCTTATTAATATCGCTGTCGGTTATCTGCTTTGAAATATGACCTCCGATATCAATTCCGACCTCCGCCATAGCCGTTTTGGAGTTAAGGCTTACAGGAAAGCCGTCAGATGCTAATCCTCGGCTTAAAACGGTTACGCCGTCTATTCCCTTTGAACGCAGATACCCCTCCGCCATAGGACTGCGGCAGGTATTGCCCGTGCATACAAATAAAATATTCATTATTCCTTCGCCTCAAGCCAGGTTTTGCCCGAATGTGCATCGGCGGTAAGCCTTACTGCAAGGTCTGCCGCGTTTTCCATTTCGGTCTCCAAAAGGCGGCACACCTTTTCCGAATCCCTTTCGTCACATTCGACTATCAATTCGTCGTGTACCTGAAGAATCAGCCTTGCCGTGGGCACATCTGTTTTGAGCCTTTCAAAAACCCTTATCATAGCAAGCTTGATAATATCGGCGGCAGTACCCTGAATAGGTGCGTTTCTCGCCGCGCGCTCCCCGAAAGCCCGCAGATTGCCGTTGGAGCTTGAAAGCTCGGGCAGTCTTCTGCGCCTGCCGTAAAGGGTGGTGACAAAGCCCTTCTTCTTCGCGTCCTCAATCGTCTTTTCCATATACGCCGCTACCGACGGGTAGGTTGCAAGGTAATTTTTAATATAGCTGTCCGCCTCGGCACGGGTTACTCCGATATCCTTTGAAAGGGAAAAGGCGCCTATGCCGTAGACAATGCCGAAATTTACCGCCTTTGCGCGGCTTCTAAGCTCGGGCGTCACCATATCTATCGGCAGACCGAAAACCTGCGAGGCGGTGACGGTGTGAATATCCGTGCCGCTCCTAAAGGCCTCTATCATATTTTTATCCTTTGCAATGCTCGCAAGAACTCTAAGCTCAATCTGGGAATAGTCCGCGTCGCACAGCACACGGTTTTCAGGTGCGGTAAAATAGCCGCGAAGTCTGCGCCCTTCGGCGGTGCGGACGGGTATATTCTGCAAATTCGGCTCAAGCGAGCTTATTCTGCCCGTTCTCGCCTCGGTCTGGTTAAAGGTCGAATGAATCCTGCCGTCCTCCGCTACACATTCCCTAAGCCCGTCCGCATAGGTGGACTTAAGCTTTGTTAGCTTTCGGTATTCAAGCAGAAGACCGACCGCGGGATGGGCGTAGCGAAGACCCTCTAAAACCTCGGCGTTAGTGCTGTAACCGCTCTTGGTTTTCTTCTTTGCGGGCAGTCCCAATTTTTCAAAAAGCGCAACGCCTAACTGCTTTGGAGAATTAAGGTTAAATTCATACCCTACAAGGGAGTATATCTCCTTTTCGATAACTTCAATCCTCCCTTTAAGCTCCTCAGACAAAGCTTCAAGCCCCTTAGTGTCCACCAAAAAGCCGCAAAGCTCCATATCACCGAGCACCCTTGCAAGGGGCAGTTCAATTTCGTCAAGCAATTTTCGCTGATTTGTCTCCTTAAGCTCCTTTTCAAGCCTGTCACAGCAGACCGAGAAAAGGCAGGCGTTTTTAAGTCCCTCGCCGCATTCTCCGTTAATTTCGGGCGCGGGCGTGCCGTACTCGCTTATAAGCCTATCCGCGGAATAGGACGAAGCCGAGGGATTGATAAGATACGCCGCCAGCATCGCGTCAAACACTACTCCGTCAATCTTTGAATATGCCTTATACAAATTCTTATAATCGTAAACCCTTTTTTTGACCGCGCCGTTATCAAGAATATTTTCAAGCGTTTTTTCGCCTATTAAAGCCACTTTTCCGTCAAAAACAAGATAATATTCACCCTTTTCGGAATATATATCCGCCCTATCGGCAGGAGTTATCTCGCTTTCCTCTGTTACGGCAAATTTCTTTGCGTCCGAAAAATCGAGTGCGGTCTGCGCGTCCGAGCTGTCGGGTGTAAGCCCCATTTTTTCCATCAGCTTGAAAAATTCAAGCCCTGTCATTAGTCTTGACAGCCCCGCCGTATCGCGCGGCTTTGTCTTATAGGAAGAAATATCGCCGTTTATGGGCGCTGTTTTGCAGATTGTACCCAGCTCTCGGCTTAAATATGCGCTCTGTCTGCCGTCCGCAAGCTTTTTGCGAACGCTTTCCTTAATATCAAGGGTATCAAGGTTTTCATATATATAATCAATGCTGTGAAAGCGGGAAACAAGGTCGGTCGCGGTCTTTTCTCCCACTCCCGCAACGCCGGGGATATTGTCGGAAGAGTCGCCCATAAGGCTTTTAAGCTCTATCATTTCAGGGGGCGTAAGCCCGTACTTTTCATAAAGCGCCGCCTTGTCGTAGTTAATAATTTCGGGCTTGCCCATTTTGGTCGCGGCAAGCAGTACCCTTGTAGAATCGGAAATCAGTTGCAGAGAATCGCGGTCGCCCGTAGCTATCACGCACTCGTCGCCGTTTTTTTCGCAAAGCGCGGCGAGAGTTCCCAAAATATCGTCCGCCTCGTAGGTCTCGCACTCTACACAGGTATATCCCGCGAGGGTAAGCCACTCCTTCATAACGGGCAGCTGTCCCGCCAGCTCCTCGGGCATACCCTTGCGCCCCGCCTTATATTCGCCGTACATTTTATGGCGGAAGGTAGGCGCTTTCAGGTCGAACGCCACGGCAATGCCGTCGGGCTTTTCGGTCTCTGTAAGCTTATTTAAAATATTGATAAATCCGTAAACCGCGTTGGTGTATCTGCCGTCCTTGGTAGTCAGCAGCTTTATGCCGTAAAACGCGCGGTTAATTATACTGTTTCCGTCAATCGCGAGCAGCTTCAAATAAAACTCCCCCAAAAAAG
>CABVAD010000105.1 GCA_902496265.1 uncultured Oscillospiraceae bacterium | reverse complement strand
TAATCTTTCTTCTAAAGCGTCCATATTATTCCTTAGCTTCCTTTATTTCCGAAAGAGCCGCCGAGATTTTTTCTATAACGCCCGTTTCGGTGAATTTTATCGCCTGACCTATCGCGTTTTTAACCGCCTTTGCATTAGAGCTTCCGTGCGCCTTAATAACGGTCTTTCTGACGCCCAAAAGCGGCGCGCCGCCGACCTCGGAGCTGTCCATAAGTCTTTTAACCTTACTTAAATCCTTTTTAACAACAAGCGCCGCAAGCTTATTAGGTAGGCTTTTGTAGAAGACCTCTTTGATAAGTGAGAAGAGGGTCGCGGCAGAACCCTCTATAAGCTTAAGGGCGATATTGCCCGTAAAGCCGTCGGTTATAACCGCGTCGCATACGCCCTTCGGCATCTCCCGCGACTCGATATTGCCGACAAAGTTTATCGGGGCATCAGACATCAGCCTGTACGCCTCTTTTTGAAGCTCGCCGCCCTTTGAGTCCTCCGTGCCGATATTAAGCAGTCCTATTTCGGGGTTCTTTTTACCCTCTACCCCCTCTAAATAGGCGCTTGCCATTATTCCGAACTGGCAAAGCATTTCGGGTCTGCAGTCAGCGTTAGCCCCCATATCCATAAGCATATAATAACCCTTCGGTGCGGGGATAATTCCCGCAAGGGCAGGGCGCTTAACCCCCTTTATCCGCTTTATTATCAGCGTGCCGCCGACTACTATAGCACCCGTAGAGCCCGCCGAAACAAAGGCGTCGGCTTTATCCTCGGCTAACTCCTTAAAGGCAAGCGCCATAGAGCTTTCGGAATGTGACTTTACAAGGGAGGTCGGCTCGTCATGCATTGAGATAACATCGTCGGTATCAACAATTTTTAATTCGCCGTAAAACTTTAAATCGTTTTCCGCAATAATCTGTTTTATTGTTTTTTCGTCTCCCGTAAGGGTAATCTCAGCGCTGTATTCGTTTGATGCTAACGAAGCGCCCTTTATTATTTCGAGCGGAGCATTATCCCCGCCGAAAGCGTCAACAACAACACGCATTTTTTTATTCTCCTCTTTTAAAATTCTTTTCAAACCACTTAAGCGAACGGTAAGACAGAGCCGCATAACGCTCACGCTTGTCCCTTATATGAGGCTCTATGGGCGGAATTATGCCGAAATTAGCCCCCATAGGCTGAAAATCGGTGACCGCGGGATTGCATATATATGATAGCAGAGCGCCTGTCATAGTAAAATCGGGGAGTATAAGCGGCTCTTTTCCGTTTATTCTCGCCGCGGCGTTTATTCCCGCGACTATTCCGCTTGCCGCCGATTCCATATATCCCTCAACCCCCGAAAGCTGACCCGCGAAAAAGATATTACCGTTCCCTTTAAGGGATAAATCGGGATTCAAGAGCTTGGGCGAATTTATAAACGAATTCCTATGCATTACGCCGTAGCGCATAAATTCGGCGTTTTCGAGTCCCGGTATCATAGAAAATACCCTTTTCTGCTCGGGGAATTTGAGGTTTGTCTGAAAGCCCACGATATTAAAGAGGGTCGCCGCCGCGTTTTCCCGCCTTAACTGTACCGCCGCCCAGGGTCTGTGACCCGTTCTCGGGTCGCGAAGCCCCACAGGCTTTAACGGTCCGAAGCGGATTGAGTCCTCCCCGCGCTTTGCCAATATTTCAATCGGCATACAGCCCTCGTAAACGTTTACAGGGCGGTCAAAGCCGTGAACGGGGGCGGACTCGGCGGTAATAAGGGCGTTATAAAACGCCGTGTACTCCTCCTTATTCATCGGGCAGTTGATATAATCGTCGGTGCCTTTTCCGTATCGCGAAGCGTAAAACGCCTTGTCCATATCAATGCTTTCCGCCGTCACAATAGGCGCGGCGGCGTCAAAAAAGCTTAAGTTGCCGCCCTTAAAAAGCTTGCTTATTTCCTCGGCAAGCGGGCCGTCGGTAAGCGGGCCTGTCGCAATAACGGTTATTCCGTCGGTCGGTATTTCGGTGACCGTCTCGGTTTTAACCGTGATATTAGGGTGGCTTTTTATCTTCTCGGTGATAATCCGCGAAAACTCGTCCCTATCCACCGCCAAAGCGCCGCCCGCGGGGACGGAGCACTTGTCCGCCGCCGATAGGCAAAGGGAATTAAGCGGCCGCATTTCCGCCTTTAAAAGCCCCGCCGCCGAATCGACCCTCGCCGCCTTAAGGGAATTTGAGCAGACAAGCTCGGCCAATAAATCGCTTTTGTGGGCGGGCGTTTTTTTGGCGGGCTTCATCTCGATAAGCTCGGTTTTAATACCCAGAGAAGCTGTCTGCCACGCCGCCTCGCACCCCGCGAGACCGCCGCCTATAACCGTGATTTTATTCATCGGTCTTTTCTCCGCTCTTTTTTGTTGCTTTCTTTGCTCTTGTCGGGCAGTCGGAATTCATACAGTACTTTCTGCCCCTTATTCCGCTTATGATATAGCCGCCGCACTCGGGGCAAACTTCGCCCGTAGGTATTCCCGGGGCGGCAAAATCACATTCGGGATAATTTGAACAGCCGTAAAAGGTTTTGCCCTTTTTTGACTTTCTTTTTAAAAGCTTTGCGCCGCATTTGGGGCAGGGCTGTTTGACCTCATCCTCGGGCAAAGGCTTTGTGTTTTTACACTCGGGGTAACCGGGGCAGGCTAAGAACTTGCCGAAGCGGCCCGATTTTATAACCATTTTTCTGCCGCACTTTTCGCAGACAACATCGGTTTCCTCTACAGGAACTTTTACACGCTTGCCCTCAAGGGAGCTTTCCGCCTTGGTGTAAAGCTTGTCAAAATCCTTATAGAAATCCTTTATGGTATCGACCCAGCCGCGCTTTCCCGCGCCTATTTCGTCAAGCTTTTCTTCAAGCCCTGCTGTGAATTTAACGTCAACGATTTTATCGAAATAATCTGCCATAAGGTCGGAGACTACCGTGCCGAGTCCCGTGGGCTTAAGCGACTTTTTCTCCCGCTCTATATAATCGCGGCTTAAAATATTTGAAATAATCGGCGCATAGGTGGACGGACGTCCTATGCCGTTTTCATCAAGCGCCTTGATTAAGGTAGGCTCGGTATAGCGCGCGGGGGGCTGTGTGAAGTGCTGATTGGGGGTGAGCTCCTTAAGCTTAAGAATGTCGCCCTCCTTCATTTCGGGAAGAGCGCCGCCCTCGTCGGAATCCTCGTCCTTTCCCTCCTCATAAAGGACGGTAAATCCGTCAAATTTTACCGAATAACCGCTTGCCTTAAATAGGTAATCCCCCGCGGTTATATTTACATTTACTGTGTTCTGCACGCAAACCGCCATCAAAGACGCAATAAAACGCTCCCAGATAAGCTTGTAAAGCTTATACTGCTCCGCGGTAAGGGAATCCCTGACCGCTTCGGGAGTAAGGGTGACAGATGTAGGTCTTATCGCCTCGTGGGCGTCCTGCGCGCCGCTCTTGGTTTTAAAATAGCGCGGCTTTTCGGGGAGATAATTTGCGCCAAATCTGCCCGCTATATACTTATTCGCGGCGGCTCTCGCCTCTTCCGAAATACGCAGGGAGTCGGTACGCATATAAGTTATAAGACCCGTTGTGCCGACATTCGGAATATCGACGCCCTCGTAAAGCTGTTGGGCGATTCGCATTGTGCGCTGACCTGTAAAGCCTAATTTGCGGGAAGCCTCCTGCTGTAAAGTAGAGGTGATAAAGGGCGGTGCGGGCTGCTTTTTGCGCGTGCCCTTTTTAAGCTCGGAAACCCTATATACCGCGCCCTCTAAGGCGGAAACTATTTTTCCCGCTTCTTCGCCGCTCGGGATTATATCAATCTTTTTACCGTCGGCAAAACCGTAAAGCTTTGCGGAAAAGCTCTTTCTCGCGGACAAGAGACGCGCGTCAACCGACCAGTATTCCTCGGCGTTAAATTTTTCAATCTCGCGCTCCCGCTCTACAATAAGGCGCAAAGCCACCGTCTGAACACGTCCGGCAGACAGTCCGCTTTTAACCTTTTTCCAAAGGAACGGACTTAATTTATAGCCCACAATGCGGTCAAGCACACGCCTTGCCTGCTGTGCGTCCACAAGGTCGAGATTTATTTTGTGGGGCTCTTTAATGCCCGCCTTAACGCCCGATTCGGTAATCTCGTTAAAGGCGACGCGGTTGCAGTCATTCATATCGAGAGCAAGAATCTGCGCTAAGTGCCAGGAAATCGCCTCTCCCTCCCTATCAGGGTCGGTTGCGAGCAGTACTTGGTCGCTGTTTGCGGCGGCGGTCTTTAAGGATTTTATTAAATCCTTTTTGTCCGCCATATTGACGTACTGGGGTTTAAAATCGTGTTCTATATCAACGCCGAGCTTGGATTTAGGCAAATCGCGGATATGACCCATTGAAGCCATAACCTCATAGCCCGAGCCTAAATATTTTTTTATACTCTTTACCTTGGTAGGTGACTCAACAATTACAAGCTTAGACATACGCTTCCTCCGTTTTATTATTTACGGTCGCAAAGCTCATAGCGGCCGCCCGGCAGAGCACGGATTAAGCCTTCAAGCTCAAGCTCGGTAAGCGCCGAAAGAATTTCCGACGCGCCGAGGTCCGTTCCGCCGATTTCATCAGGATAAAATTTATGCTTATTT
>CABVAD010000104.1 GCA_902496265.1 uncultured Oscillospiraceae bacterium | reverse complement strand
AAATTTACACAGTTTTTCTCGCTGTTATTTGTTATAAATAGCTTACTGTCCTTAACCTCTGCCGAATAGCCCAGAGGAAGTCCGGTCCTGCCGCCACCGCCGCATATTCTGTAAATTTCAAGAATATGCATATTGTCAAGCGTTAATGCGGGGTCGGTCATTACAGCGAATCTTTTTATCGCCCTTTTTGCAATCGGAGCATTGGGAAGAGCCGAAACGTCAAGCCCTCCCCCGCTTATATTGTCGGACAGATATTTGTCGGCACATTCCTCTAAAAAGGCGTTATCCTCAAATAACTCCGCTGCGGTTCTGACCGCCGCCTTTTCGGCGGAGGGATTAATCTGTTTTAATACGGGAATTACATTATGCCTTATTTTATTTCTGGTGTATTCGTCCGAAAGATTTGTTGAATCGGTCACATAACGTATACCGTTTTTTTCGCAGTAGTCCTCAACCTCTGCTCTGGTGCATAAAATAAGCGGTCTTATGAAAATTCCGCGTTTCGGCGGTATTCCGCAAAGCCCTTTAAGCGCAGAGCCTCGCGTAAGATTGAAAAGCAGGGTTTCAAGATTGTCGCTCGCGGTATGCGCGGTTGCGACCGCCCCGCGGCTTACCCGTGACAAAAAATCATACCTTACCTCTCTTGCGGCAAGCTCGGTACTTAATTTTTGCTCACGCGCGTAGGCGGGAACATCAATTCTTTCGCAAAAAAGCGGTACGCTTAAGCTTTCGCACTGTTTTTTCACAAATTCCTCGTCGCGAAACGCCTCGTCACCCCTGATCATATGGTTGAGATGAGCCGCTGACAGGGTAATTCCGAGTTTATCTTTAAGATTAAACAGCGCATATAAAAGCGACATTGAATCCGCGCCTCCCGAAAGGGCAACGGTTACCTCTTTTGTATTATCGAGCAGAGAAAACCGCTCTATTGCCGTTAAAACCGATTTTTCCATTATCTGAACACGTCCACAGAAGTAAATCTTGTAAACTGACCGTCCCAATGCAGGTCTACCGTGCCGATTTCGCCGTGACGGTTTTTAGCGACGATACACTCGGCGCGGGTTTCGTCGCTTCTATCCTCGTCGTCCGCCTTTTCGTTGTCGTAATAGGATTCACGGTAAAGGAAAAGCACAATATCGGCGTCCTGCTCGATAGAGCCCGACTCTCTGAGGTCGGAAAGGGCGGGTCTGTGGGATTTTCCCTTTGTTTCAGTTCCGCGGGAAAGCTGGGCGCAGGCGATTACGGGGACTTTTAAGTCCTTTGCCATAATTTTGAGATTTCGGGTGATTTCCGAAACCTCCTGCACACGGTTTTCGGTCGGCCGCGCCGATTTCATAAGACCTAAATAGTCGATTACCACAAGGTCTACCTGCTTCATTCGGCGAAGCTTAGCCTTCATTTCGGGTACGGTTATCGACGAGGTTTCATCAAAATAGATATTAGCCTTTGAAAGGCTGTCGCCCGCTTGCGCAAGCCTTGTCCACTCGTCGTCGTCAAGCTCGCCCGTTCTCAGCTTTTCGCTCTTGATGCCTGCCTCGCTGGACAGCATACGCTGAGCTAACTGGTCGCGGGTCATTTCAAGCGAGAAAAAGCAGACGGTTTTGCCCGTGTTCACCGCCACATTTCGGACAATATTAAGCGCAAAGGAGGTTTTACCCATACCGGGTCGGGCGCCTAAAATAATAAGGTCGGATTTATTAAGACCCGTTATCATTCTGTCCAAATCGCCGATACCCGACGGTATTCCGATATAGTCAGCACGGGTTTCGGGATCTGCCATTTTGGAAAGGCGGTCGTAGGTCTCGTTCTCAATTACGCTTTTAATGTGGGTAAGCCCGCTGATCTCCCGTCCCTGGCGTATTTCAAAAATACGCTGTTCGGCGTTATCGAGCAGCTTGCCCGAATCCATTTCATTTTCGTTTACGTCCTTTATAATGTCCTGCGCGGCAGTCATAAGCGCCCGCGCATAATACCGCTCGCGTATTATCGCGACATATGTAAGCACGTTAGCCGCCGACGGCACGGTTTGGACAAGCTGTGTTAAATACGCCTTGCCGCCCGCCTCGTCGTAAACGCCGTCGCTCTTTAATTTTTCAAGCAGAGATACAAAGTCGATGGTCTGGCTAAGCTCGTACATAGCCGACATAGCCGAGTAAATTTCCCTGTGCTGAGGGATATAGAAGTACTCCGTTTTCATTTGTACGGCGATTTCGTTAAGACACTTAGGGTCGATAATTACCGAGCCTAAAACCGCCTGCTCCGCCTCGACAGAATAAGGAAGTCTGCCGCCCTCAAGGTCGTAAATAAGCTTTTCCTCAGCCATTTTCTACTCCGATACCTTAACGGTAATCTTGGCTGTTACACCTTGATGAAGCTTTATTTCGGCGGTGTATTCGCCGAAATTCTTAATATCGGCAACATTCATTTTTTTGCGGTCAACCTCAATGCCGAGACTGTTTTTAATCTCCGCGGCGATTTCCTTTGAGGTGACAGAGCCAAAAAGCTTGCCGCCCGCTCCCGCCTTCGCGGTAATGCTTACGGTTTTTCCGTCAAGCCTTGCCGCGGTTTCCTTTGCGGCAGCCAGCTCCTCTTTTTTGTGGTGAGCCGCCGACTCCTCGCGGTTTTTAAGCTCGTTTAAAGCCGCGTTGTCGGCTTCTACCGCCAGCTTTTTCGGGAATAGAAAATTCCTCGCATATCCGTCCGAAACGTTGCAAAGCTCGCCTTTTTTACCCTTTCCTTTTACATCCTGCAATAATACAACCTTCATATTATTCACCCTTCCGCCGCTTTATTTATGTAAGGCACGGGCAAGGCTTTAAGCGGCAAAATAAAGCCCGTGCCGTAAATCAGACCTGCATTATAATCGGAAGAATCATAGGTGCTCTTCTCGTTCTTGTGCTGACAAAACGCGAAACACGTTCCTTGATTCTGGTCTTTATGGTACTCCAGTCCCTTATTCCCTCCATATAACAGCGCTCCAGTATATCGCATACCAGCTCGTTTATATCGTGAATAAGCTTTTCCGATTCCTTAACGTATACAAAGCCGCGGGACACAACGTCGGGACCCGAGACAACCTCGCGCGTCACTCCGTCAATTGAGACTGCAACAATAATAATACCGTCGTCCGCTAAATGCTTTCTGTCGCGCAGGACAATGCTTCCTACGTCGCCTACGCCGAGCCCGTCTACGAGCACCCTGCCCGCCTGTACGGTTTCGGTGGATTTAAGCTGTTTTTCGGAGACCTCGATAACGCTGCCGTTGCCCGCTATCAGGATATTTTCCTCGGGTATTCCCATCTGCCGTGCCAGTCCCGCGTGCTTCATCAAATGCTTCTGCTCGCCGTGAAGCGGGATAAAATATTTCGGCTTGACAATGCTCATCATAAGCTTAAGCTCTTCCTGACAGGCGTGACCCGAAACGTGAACGTCATACATACGCTCGTAAACCACGTTTGCGCCGCGCTTCATAAGCTCGTTAATAACCTTGCCTACAAGCTTTTCGTTGCCCGGAATAGGTGTTGCCGAAATGATGAACATATCGCCCGGTATAATTTCAACCTGCCTGTGATCCGAAAAGGCGATACGGTGCAAAGCAGAAAGCGGCTCGCCCTGACTGCCCGTTGTTATAATAACAAGCTCATTGGGCGCATAATTCCTAATCATTTCAATATCGATAAGCACGTCCTTCGGAAGCTTTAAATATCCAAGCTCCGAGGCGACCGTTACAACATTTATCATACTTCTGCCCGAAACCGCGACCTTGCGCCCGCATTTCACCGCCTCGTCGATAATCTGCTGAATACGGTGTATATTGGACGAGAAGGTGGCGACGATTATACGGTGATCCTCCGCCTTTTTAAAAAGGTTTGAGAAGGACTCGCCCACGATACGTTCGCTCTGGGTAAAGCCCGGTCTTTCGGCATTGGTAGAATCCGACATAAGCGCCAAAACGCCCTTTTTGCCGAGCTCCGCAAAGCGTCCGATGTCAATAACGTAATCGTCAATCGGGGTGGTGTCAATTTTAAAGTCGCCCGTCTGAATTACCGTTCCCGCAGGGCAGGTAACAGCAAAGCCCACCGCGTCGGGGATTGAATGGTTAACGTGAATAAACTCAATTTCAAATTTTCCGAGCTTAATTACATCGCCCGGCTTTGCAACATTAAGCTTTGCGTCGGCAAGGAGCTTATGCTCCTTAAGCTTGCCCTGAATAAGCCCTATTGTAAGATTGGTGGCGTAAATCGGAAGATTAAAATTCCTTAAAAGATAGGGGATCGCTCCGATATGATCCTCGTGTCCGTGCGTGACGACAAGACCCTTTATTTTATCCTTGTTCTCAAGTATATAGGTAAAATCGGGGATTACAATGTCGATTCCGGGGGTTTCCTCATCAGGGAAGGACATACCGCAGTCAACAAGAAACATATCGCCGTCATATTCATAAAGGGTAATATTTTTTCCTATCTCGCCGAGTCCGCCCAAGGGGATTATTTTAAGCGGCTTAAGCGTCTGCCTTCCGCCGTATCTGCGGGTGTTACCCGCTGTTCTCTGTTTGGTCCCCGCCGCTGTTTTTTTGGCCGCGGTATTCCCTCTTGTTCTCGCGGTTTTTTTAA